>NZ_JBRIQN010000007.1:0-218871 GCF_052981855.1 Micromonospora sp. LZ34 | reverse complement strand
CGGCGGGCGGCCGGGCCCGCGGGCCCGCGGCGGGCCCGGCGTCCCGGCCGGCGGCGGGCCGGGCCTGCGGGCCGGACGCGGGCACGGCCGGTTCGGCGGGGCTGCCGTTCCGGGACTTCCCCGGCGTGGGCTTCTCAGACTTCCCCGGCGTGGCCTTCCCGGAGGGCTCCGGCGTGGCCTTCCCGGAGTTTTCCGGCTCGGCGGCGCCCGGCACCCGGTCCCGGCAGTAGCCCTCGACCCGGTCCCGGCCACCGGCGGCGCGCACCAGCCCGCCGAACGCCGGCATGTCCAGCGCCTTCTCCCGTTGCGCCGGCGGCTTGGCCAGGTACGCCCGGCACAGCCCGGTGAGCTGCTCTTCGCCGGCGGGCAAGGGCCCGTCGGTGCCGGGCCCGGTGGTGGGCGGCGCCGGGCTGGGCGCCCCGGCGCCGGCGGACGTGGCCGGCCCGCCGGGCTGCCCGGTGGTCGGCTCCGGCGCCGGGGTGGCGGGCCGGGGCGGCGGGGTCGGATCCTGCGGGCGGTCCAGCGTGGCGGCGGCGAACGCGGCGCCGGCGGTCGCGGTGGCCGCGATGCCGGCGATCCAGGCGACGGCGCCGGCGGTGAACCCGCGACGGCGCGGCGTGCGTCCCGGCGCGGACGCCGGACCGGCCGCCCGGGCCGCGCGGAAGGCCGCCATCGCCGCCTCCTCCCCCGCCAGCTCGCCGGGACGGGCCGGGGCGGCCGCGGCGGACAGCAACCGGGCGAGCGGGTCCGTCCCGGCGGAGGTGTCGGGACGGGCGGCGTCGAGCAGCCGATCGGACTCGGTGCGGTCGGCGGGCCGGCCGGACCGGCGGAAGCTCATCCTGAATCCCCTCACGTCAACCGTCCGCCGGCTCGGCGTGCGGGGCCTGCCGGCGCCCGTTACGCGGACGGGGCGGGGCGGGGCCCTCCGGTACGGCCGGCGGCTCGGCCGGGTCGTAGCGTTGTTCCATCATCGCGGCGAGCCGGCGCAGTCCACGGTGCGCGGCGGTGCGCACCGCCCCGGGCCGCCGCCCCAGCACCCGGCCGGCGGTCTCCGCGTCCAGCCCGATGACGGCACGCAACAGGACGGCCTCCGCCTCCCGGGGCGGCAGAGTCGAGATCAGCGCCAGCGCCGCCTCGGTGCCGATCGTCTCGCCGGCCCGCTCGGCGGTGTCGGCGTCGCCGGCCAGCTCGCTGAGGGCCTGCACGGGCACCGGCAGGGACGGACGGCGGCGCTGCCGGCGCAGGTGGTCCATGGCCCGGTTGCGGGCGATCGTCACCGTCCAGGCGCGGAACTCGCCGCCGGTGAAGCTGGGCAGGTCGCGGGAGATCTGCAGCCAGGTCTCCGAGGCGACGTCCTCGGCGTCCGCACCGACCAGGGCGGTGAGGTAGCGGAGCAGGCCCGGCTGGAGGCTGCGGTAGAGGAAGCGGAACGCGTCCTCGTCGCCGGCCTGGGCGGCGACGACCGCCTCGGTCAGCTCACCGCTCACGGGTCCGCCGCCGGCTCCGGATCGCGGGCACGGCGCGGCGGCGCACGCCGGATCCGGCGTGCGCGACGCCAGTCCGGTCCGGCAGCCGGACCTGATCCCGCACCCTCAGCCCCCCGCTGACCTGTTCGCGCCCGCGGCCGCAGCGGCCCGGGCGGTATGTCTTGGACACTCGCCACGGGCACCCGGCCGGCGGCGTGGTGCCGCGGCGGAGCCGTGGGGCGGGCCCGAGTCGGGCTAACGCTAGGAGGCGAGGGCTGATCGGACAAGTCGGCAACGGTAAGGAAAAAAGTGAGAATTGTCTAGCCGATCGGCCGGCGGGTCGCCGTAACGCGGTGGGCCCGCGGAACGCTGCGGTGCCGCCGTCGGGGCCGTTCGCCCAGCACAGCCGGAGTACGGGCGACTCTCGTCACGGAAGGTGCCGGGCCGGTCACAGGATATCCGAGGATGTCGACGTGGCGACGCCCCCGCCGGCCCGCCGGCGGCGGGCGGCGCGGGCCGGTCGCGACGAGTGCTTCAGCAGCGCTCTGGGTACGGTATGGCTGTGTTGTCATCGGAGGTCGTGCTCAGCGGCCGTTACCGCCTGGACGAACGTGTCGCCACCGGCGGCATGGGCGACGTCTGGCGTGCCTCGGACCTGGTCCTCGGCCGTCCCGTCGCGGTCAAGGTGCTGCTGCCGGCGCTGGTCTCCGACCCCGACTTCATCGCCCGGTTCCGCGCCGAGGCCCGGATCATGGCCGCGCTGCGGCACCCGGGCATCGTGCAGGTCTTCGACTGCGGCGAGGACGACCTGCCCGACGGCAGTCGCGCCGACTACCTGGTCATGGAGTTCGTCACCGGTCAGCCGCTGTCGAAGCGGATCGAGGCCGCCGGCCGGTTGGACGTGGCCGAGACGATGTCGATCGTCGCCCAGGTGGCGCAGGCGCTGCACGCCGCGCACACCGGCGGCATCGTGCACCGGGACGTGAAGCCGAGCAACCTGCTGGTGCAGGAGGACGGCTCGGTCGTGCTGGTCGACTTCGGTGTCGCCCGGTCGACCAACGTCACCAGCATCACCAGCACCAACGCGGTGCCCGGCACCGCGCTCTACATGGCCCCCGAGCAGGCCGCCGGCCGGCCGGTCTCCGGCGCCACCGACATCTACGCCCTGGGCGCCGTCGCGTACTGCTGCCTCACCGGCAGCCCGCCGTTCACCGGGGACAACCCGCTCCAGGTCGCCGTGCGGCACCTGGACGACGAGCCGCCGGAGCTGCCGCACGACATCCCGGAGGCGGTCCGCGTGCTGGTCGGGCGCGCCCTGGCCAAGGATCCGGCCGACCGGTTCGGCAGCGGCGCCGCGATGGCCGCGGCGGCCCGGGCCGCGGTCTCCGACCCGTCCGCGCCCACCGCCATGGTGCCGGCGGGGGCGGCCGGCCTGCGCCAGGCCGGGCCGGACACCCGCACCGACATGCCGGCGGCGGTCGGCGCCGCGACCGGGCGCCGGCGGCGGGGCACCCTGGTCGGCGCGACGGGAGTCGTGGTGGTCGCCCTCACCGCGCTCGGCGTGGCGCTGGGCGCGGCCCGGGAGGCCGACGCCCCGGCCGTGGAGATGCCGACCAACGCGCCGGCCACCGCGCCGAGCGGCGACGCCGAGCTGCCGGTGCCGGATGACAGCCCGGTCAACCCGGCGGACCGGCCAATCCGGCCGGCCGGCTCCACCGGGAAACCCTCGGCGTCGGTGAACCCCACCCCGAGCGCGCAGCCCAGCGAGACCAGCAGCCCGGAGTCCCCGGCGCCGACCGAGACGCCGTCGAGCCCGCCGAGCGAGACCCCGTCCACCCCGGCGTCGCCCTCGACACCGGCAGAACCGCCCACCACTCCGCCGGGCGACACCGGCGGCGGATCGGCCGAGTGACCCCGGCGGGGCCGGCCGGCACTGCCGTACCACCGGCACCGATATTCCCAAAACGGACTCACGATGCCGAAGACCGCCCTATGGTCGAAGGCAGGTAGCAGGTTCCGTCACCGCGTACCCCGTCGCCCGGCGTGGCGGCCCGGAACCTCGGCGCGGCGGCTGCGCGCTCGCCGCAGGCCGCGGTGGACCCGGCACCGCTGGCCGGTCCCGCCGCCGCGACATGCGGCGGGACCGGCCGGCGGATGTCACCGCTATCCGGCGGTCACTGGTCGCCGAGCGCCTCCACCACCGGCCGGGCCAGCGCCCGGCGGGCGGGCAGCACCGAGGCGCCCAGCGCCGCCAGCACGGCGACGGCGAGGATGAGCCCGAGCTGCCCCAGCGGCAGCACCAGGTGGAAGTCCCCGCCCATCCGGGCGAACAGGGCCATCGCGGCGGCGCTGACCCCGGTGCCGAGCCCCACCCCGAGCACCGCGCCGACCAGCGACATCAGCACCGCCTCGACGGCCAGCATGGCGCGCATCCGGCCCCGGGTCAGCCCGACGGCCCGCAGCACCGCGTTCTCCCGGGTGCGCTCCACCACCGACAGGCTCAAAGTGTTGGCCACTCCGACCAGCGCGATCACCACGGCCAGGCCCAGCAGCGCGGTGACGAAGGCCAGCAGCATGTCCACCGTGCCGGTCAGCATCTCCTTGTACGCGCCCTGGTCCATCAGGTTGACCGTCGGGTACCGGGCCAGGACCGTCGCCACTGCGTCCCGGGCCCGGTCGGTGGAGACCCCGTCGGCCGGGACGACCTCGGCCAGGAAGCCCCGCTGGTCCGGGAAGAGCGCGGTGAAGTCGTCGTCCGCCACGTCGATCACGTGGCCGGCCGGCACCGCGCCGCCGACCGGACCCGACCCGTCGTCGGTGACCACGGCGGCGACCCGCAGCGCCCGGCCGCGCACGGCGACCGTGGAGCCGGCCGTCCAGCCGCGCGCCTGCGCCAGTTCCCGGTGCACCAGCACCGTGCCGGGACCGAACCCGTCGAGGTCGCCCGCGACCACCCCGGTGAGCGTCCGGGCCACCAGGGCCGGGTGGGCGGCCCGGATCTGCATCCCGGCGGAGACCGCGCCGCGCTGTTCGTGCACCACCCCGAGTTCGGGGCGGGCGCGCAGCTCACCGGGGAGCGTCGCCGGCAGGTCGCCGCCGATCCCGGTGACCACGAGGTCGACCCCGATCTCGGCGTCCACGCTGCGCTCGATGCCGTCCTTGGTGCTGCGGGCGCCGACCACGAACGCGGAGACCAGCCCGATCCCGATCACCAGCGCGGTGGCGGTGGCGGCGATCCGGCGCGGGTTGCGCACCGCGTTCGCCACGGCCAGGCCGGCGGTCGCACCGAACAGCCGGCGGGCCGGCCAGCCGAACACCCGCACCAGGGCCGGCACCAGCACCGGCCCGAACAGCACGATGCCGAAGAAGGTCAGCACCCCGCCGGCCGCGACCAGCACCACCTGGACGACGAACGCGGCGCCGACCAGCGCGGCGATCCCGGCGGCGAAGACCACCGCACCGACGGCCAGCCGGGACCGGCCGGCGCGGCGGGTGGGCTGCACCGCCGCGTCGGTGAGCGCGGCGACCGGGGCGACCCGGGTGCCCCGCCAGGCCGGCAGCAGGGCCGCGCCGACCGTGATCGCGGTGCCCAGCACCAGGCTGACCAGCACGGTCGGCGCGGTGACGGTGAGCCCGCCGGAGACCGGCGCGTCCAGCCGGGACATCAGCTCGCCGAGGCCCGCGGCCAGCCCGAAGCCGATCAGCACGCCGGCCGCGGAGGCGGCCAGCCCGACCACGGTCGCCTCCAGCAGCGCGGCGCGGAACAGCTGCCCCCGGGTCGCCCCGACCAACCGCAGCAGCGCGGTCCGTCGGGTCCGCTGGGCCAGCACGATGGCGAACGTGTTGGCGATGACGAACCCGGCCACCACCACGGCGATCCCGGCGAAGGTGAGCAGCACCATGTTGAACTGCTCCAGGTTGCGGACCGCCTCGTCGACCGCGTCGTCGAGGATCTGCTGCCGGCTCTTCACGGTCGTCCCGGCACCGGCCACCGCGGCGACACCCCGGGCCAGCTCGGCCTCGGGCACGCCGGGCCGGGCGGCCACCATGATCCGGCCGTACCCCTTCTCCCCGGTGACCGCGAGGGCGTCCGGACCGACCAGGCCGATGAACGGCCCGCCGATGTCGCGCGCGGTGTCGGCCACGTCCACCGTGCCGACCAGGGTGTAGGGGCGGGCCGCTCCCCCGGCGCCGCCGACGCGTACCGGTGTGCCGAGGGTGAAGCCCTCCGCAGCGACCGTCGGCGCGTCGAGCACCACCTCGCCGGGACGGTCCGGCAGCCGGCCGGCCACCACGTCGTACGAGCGCAGGGCCGGCTCGACCGGGATGGCGGCCAGCACGGCGTAGCCGAGGACGGGCCGGCCGTCGGCGCCGACCACCCCGCCGGTGCCGGTCAGCTCGCCCGCCGCGGCGGCCACCCCGTCGACGGCCCGTACCCGGTCGACCAGGGCCGGCGGGAGCGGTTCGGAGTCGGCGTAGACGCCGAGGTCGGTGTGCCGGTCGAAGGCGCCGGCCCGGTCGTACGCGCCGGCCCGCATGCCGTCGACGAAGATCAGCGTGCCGGCGATGAACGCCACGCCGAGCACGACGGCCAGCGCGGAGAGCAGCAGCCGCAGCGCCTCCGCGCGCAGCGAACGCAGGGTCAGCCGGATCACCGGGCCACCGCCTCGCGGGCCGGGTCGAGACCGGCGAGCGCGTCGAGGACCCGCTCGGCGGTGGGGGTGGCGAGGTCGCGCACCAGCCGCCCGTCGGCGAGGAAGACCACCCGGTCGGCGTGCCCGGCGGCCACCGGGTCGTGGGGTCACCATCACCACGGTCTGGCCGAGGGTGTCGACCGCCTCTCGGAGCAGCCGCAGCACCTCGGCTCCGGAGCGGGAGTCCAGGTTGCCGGTGGGCTCGTCGGCAAAGATCACCCAGGGCTTGGTGATCAGGGCGCGGGCCACCGCGACCCGCTGCTGCTGCCCGCCCGAGAGTTCCGCGGGGCGGTGCCGCAGCCGGTCGGCCAGCCCCACCGCGGCCACCACCTGGCGCAGCCAGCCGGGGTCGGGGCGGCGGCCGGCGATGGCCAGCGGCAGCACGATGTTCTCCTCGGCGCTCAGCGCGGGCAGCAGGTTGAACTTCTGGAACACGAAGCCGACCCGGTCGCGGCGCAGCAGGGTGAGCCGGCGGTCGTCCAGCCGGGTGAGGTCGGCCTCGCCGATGCGCACCTCGCCGGCGCTGGGCCGGTCCAGGCCGGCCAGGCAGTGCATGAGGGTGGACTTGCCGGAGCCGGACGGGCCCATGATGGCGGTGAACCGGCCGGCGGCGAAGTCGACGTCGACGCCGGCCAGGGCGACGACGGCGGCCTGGCCCGAACCGTACCGCCTGGTGAGGCCGCGGGCGGTGACGGCGACGCCGGCGGCGGCGTGCGCGGGAGGTGCGACGGACACGTGGAACTCCCCGTGGAGGTGGGATCTGACGCCACCGACGCTAGGCGCGGAACCGGTCAGTTGATCTCCACCTGCGCGCTCGACCTGACTACCTCCCCGGTCGCCCGGCCGGCCCCGAGCCGTACGACCCAGGTCGTAGCCGCCGTCAGCCGCCGGGGGTGACCAGCCCGCTCTCGTAGGCCAGCACCACGGCCTGCACCCGGTCGCGCAACCGCAGCTTGGCCAGGATCCGCCCGACGTGGGTCTTCACGGTGGCCTCGGCGACGTGCACCCGGGCGGCGATCTCGGCGTTGGACAGCCCCTGGGCCACCAGCAGCAGGATCTCCCGTTCCCGCTCGGTGAGCTGCGCCAGTCGCGGGTCCTCCGTCGGGCCGGGGCCGAGCTGGCCGGCGAACCGGTCGAGCAACCGCCGGGTGATCGGCGGGGCGACCACCGAGTCGCCCTGGGCGACCACCCGGATCGCGGCCAGCAGCTCCTCCGGCGGGACGTTCTTGAGCAGGAAGCCGCTGGCCCCGGCCTGGAGGGCGGCGAACGCGTCGGCCTCGGTGTCGAAGGTGGTCAGCACCAGCACCCGGGGCGGGCCGGCGGGCCGCCCGGCGCAGAGCCGGCGGGTCGCCTCCACCCCGTCCATGGTCGGCATCCGGATGTCCATCACCACCACGTCCGCCTCGACCCGGGCGAGCACCCGCAGCGCGTCGGCGCCGTCGATGGCCTCGCCGACCACCTCCAGGTCGGGCTGGGAGTCCAGCACCATCCGGAAACCCGCGCGCACCAGCGCCTGGTCGTCCACGATCACCACGCGGACCGTCATGCCGCCACCACCTCCGTTCCGGGCGTCGACGGTAGCGGCAGCCGCGCCTGCACCTGCCAGCCCCCGGCCAGCCGGGGTCCGGCGGTCAGGCTGCCGTCGTACACCGCCACCCGCTCGCGCATGCCGACCAGGCCGTGACCGCCGGACGGCGCCGGTCCGACCACGCTCCGGCCGCGCCCGTCGTCGACCACCCGGACCAGCACGGCGTCGGGTTCGTGGGCGAGGGCGACGTCGACGCCCGCGCCGACGCCGGCGTGCTTGAGCGCGTTGGTCAGCCCCTCCTGCACCACCCGGTAGACGGTCAGCTCCAGCCCGGGCGGCAGCGGCGCCGGCTCGCCGGTCACCGTGTGCCGCACCGTCAGGCCGGCGCTGCGGAACCGGTCGAGCAGCGCGGGCAGCTCGGTCAGCGCGAGCCGGCGGTGCTCCGGGTCGGCGGTCACCGCCGCGCCGCCGGGCGCGCCCGCCGCGCCGGAGCCGGCCGCCGCCTCCGGCCGGCCCTCCTCCCGCAGTACGCCGACCAGCCGGCGCATCTCCTCCAGCGCCTGCCGGCCGGTGTCGGCGACCACCTTCACCGCGGCCCGGGCGGTCTCCGGGTCCCGGTCGAGCATGTACCGCGCCCCGTCGGCCTGGACGATCATGACAGCCATGCTGTGCGCCACCACGTCGTGCAGCTCGCGGGCGATCCGGGTGCGCTCGCTGGCGACCGCGGCCCGCGCCTCGGCCTCGCGTTCCCGCTCCAGCGTGGCCGCCCGCTCCTCCAGGCTGAGCACGTAGAGCCGGCGGGTGCGCACGTTCAGCCCGACCAGCCAGACGCCGCCGGTGACCAGCCCGAAGTAGATCGCGCTGCCCCACCAGGGGCCGGGTCCGTCGACCTGGAGCGCGGCGAGCACCACCCCGACGGCGGCGGCGATCCCGGCGAGGACGCCGTCCCGCAGCCGGTCGGCGTACTTGACGACGCTGTAGACGGCGATCAGCACCCCGACGTCGAAGGCGAGCGGCCCCCAGCCGACGACCACCTGGCCGAGCGCGAGCAGCCCCACCGCGACGGCCACGGCCGACGGGTGGGTGCGCCGGAACAGCAGCGCGACCCCCATCGCGCAGCCGACCAGGGTCGCCTTCCACCCGCCCGGCTGGGTCACCACTCCGACGAGACCGAAGAGCACCACCACGCCGGAGACGAAGGCGTCGAAGGCGAGGCTGCGCAGCGGACGGCCGAGGAGCGTGCGGTTCACGGTCACCCAGCGTACGTGGCCGGGCGGGCGGGGCAGGCCTCCGCCATGATCGCTTTTGGGGACGCGGGGCCGGGCGGCCCCCCCGACGATCAGGAAGCGAGGAGTTCGCGCATCCGGGCGATCTCGACGGACTGCTCGGTGGCGACCGAGTTGGCGAACTCGGAGAGGGTGAGGTCGGAGCCGACCTTGAGCAGCTCGGTGGCCATCTCAATGGCCCCCTGGTGGTGCTCGGTCATCATCTGCACGAAGAGCCGGTCGAAGTCGGCGCCGCGGGCGGCGGCGAGCCGGTCCATCGCCGCCGGCGTCTGCATGCCCCGCATGGCGCCGTGGTCGTGCCCCTCGACGTGCTCCGACAGGCCCCGGTTCTGCAACCAGCCGCGCATCATGCCGATCTCCGGCCCCTGGCTGGCCCGGATCCGCTCGGCGATGGCCCGCACGTCTGGGTCCGCGGCCCGGTCGGGGGCGAGTTCGGCCATCACCAGGGCCTGCCCGTGGTGCGGGATCATCATGCGGACGAACTCGACGTCCATCGCGTTGTGCGGACGCTCACCGGCGCCGCGGACCTCCTCGGCCGGCCGGACGGCCGCCGACTCGCCGGGACGGCCCGGCACGATGACCGGCGGGCCGGTCGGGCCCGGCGTGCCGGTGGGCGCGGCGACGGGTCCGGTGTCGCTCGCCGGGTCGCCGCCGGCCCGGACCACAATCAGGATCACCAGCGGCAGGACGAGGGCCAGTGTGACGATCGCCAGGGTCCGCGCGCGCCGGTTGGTCATGGGCCACTCCCTGAGATCGAGGTCACCGCGATGCTATCCATTGAGGAAGGCACTGCCATGTGACTCAGGTCACATCGAGGGATCTCGAGGCTCGGTAGGGTGTGGACAGCCGTCATCCCCCTCCCGAAGGGCTCGCCGATGATCAGATCCTCCACGCCGCGAACACGGCAGTTCACATTCGTGAGCCTGGCCGCGGCCGGCCTCCTCATCGCCAGCGTCATGACCGCCCCACCGAGCAACGCCCGAGTGGCACCGCAGGCCGCGCCAGCGGGCACTGTGGACGCCAGCAGCACCGTCCCCGGTGTCGACGAGATCGTCAGCAGCCCCAACCTGCGGCAGATCGCCAACCTGCCGAAGCAGGCCCCGCTGACCGCCACCAACAGCGACCTCGCCTTCCAGGGCAACTACGCCTTCGTCGGCAACTACAACGGCTTCGTGATCTACGACATCGCCCGCCCCAGCGCGCCGGCCATCGTGTCGCAGGTGCTCTGCCCGGGCTCGCAGAACGACATCTCGGTCTACGGCAACCTGCTCTTCCTCTCCACCGACTCCTCGCGCAGCAACGACTCCTGCAACAGCGTCGCGCAGTCCGCGACCATCAAGGAGTCCTGGGAGGGCATCAAGGTCTTCGACATCAGCGACAAGACCAGCCCGCGCTACATCAAGGCGGTCGAGACCAACTGCGGTTCCCACACCCACACCGTCGTCCCGGCCAAGGACGGTGCCACGGTCTACCTGTACGTGTCGTCGTACTTCCCGTCGGACCAGTACCCCGACTGCCAGCCGCCGCACGACTCGATCTCCATCGTCAAGGTGCCGCTCGACGCGCCGACCGCCGCGGCGGTCGTGGCCACGCCGAACCTCTTCCCCGACGGCGGATACAAGGGCAGCGGCAACGGCACCGCGACCAGCGGCTGCCACGACATCACCGCCTTCCCCGCGAAGGACCTGGCGGCCGGCGCGTGCATGGGCGACGGCATCCTGCTGGACATCCGCGACCGCGAGGCGCCGCGGGTGATCGACCAGGTGCGCGACACGAAGAACTTCGCCTTCTGGCACTCGGCCACGTTCAACAACAGCGGCACCAAGGTCGTCTTCACCGACGAACTGGGCGGCGGCAGCGGGGCGACCTGCAACCGGAAGATCGGGCCCGACAAGGGCGCGGACGCCATCTACGACGTCACCGGCCGCGGTGACGACCGCTCGCTGGTCTTCCGCAGCTACTACAAGATTCCCCGGGAGAACGCCGACACCGAGAACTGCGTCGCC
This sequence comes from Micromonospora sp. LZ34, assembly GCF_052981855.1. Lineage (NCBI taxonomy): Bacteria > Bacillati > Actinomycetota > Actinomycetes > Micromonosporales > Micromonosporaceae > Micromonospora > Micromonospora sp. LZ34. The sequence goes on along the minus strand of NZ_JBRIQN010000007.1, from coordinate 207,891 downwards.
CACAACGGCTCGCTGATCCCCGTGCCCGGCCGCGACATCATGGTCCAGTCCTGGTACCAGGGCGGCGTCTCGGTCTGGGACTTCACCGACTCGGCCAACCCGAAGGAGATCGGCTACTGGGAGCGGGGCCCGGTCTCGGCCACCCAGCTGACCTTCGGCGGCACCTGGTCGGCGTACTACTACAACGGACACGTCTACTCCAGCGACCAAAAGGGGCTGGACGTGCTGCGGATCGACGACGAGTCGATCCCCGGCGCGAAGACGAGGCGCGTCGACCAGCTCAACGCGCAGACCCAGGTCGAGTACCGGGACTGACCGCGACGACACGGGCCCGATCCCGCCAGGGGTCGGGCCCGTGTCGCGCCGAGGCGGGCGGCACGTCGGCGAGCGGCACTGTGACAATCGGTCGGCCCGGCGCCCCGATTGGTCATGGACCGACCGCCTCCGGTCGAGGTCACCGCGATGGCGTCCATCAACGGGCGAGCTATCCTGTGACTCAGCTCACATCGACGGCCGTCATCGGCTGGTAGGCCGCACGACACACAGAACCGGGCCCGGCCCCCATCCAAGGGGCCGGGCCCGGCCACGTCCGCAACCCGTGGCGCCGCTCGGGTTCCGCCGCTCAGCCCGCCGGCGGGTACGGGTCGTTCTGGTAGGTGTACTCCGTCTCGATCTTCCCGTCCGCGTTGTGCACGACGAGCTGGCTCGGCTCGTTGCCGTGCGCCGCCTTGCGGCCCGCCTCGACGGCACGCTGCTTGGTGTCGAAGGTGCCGACGACCTGGTTGCCCTGCTCGACCTTCCAGCCGCCGCCGTTCGGCACGACGTGGTATTCGTTGCGCTTCATGCCACCTGCCTCTCGTTCGTGGCGATTCAGGTACCCCGGTCTCCCGCGCCGAAAACCGGGACGGTGGACAACCGTCTATCGCTGCCATAGCGTCCAACAGATATGCGGAGGACTCTGTGGGGCGCCGGCGTCGCCCTGGCACTGGCCGTGACCGCCTGTTCCGCTGCCGACCCGGAGCCGGGCGCGCCGGGCGCCACCGGGACGCCGATCGCCTCCCGCCAGGACCCGGGCCAGGTCGAGCAGACCCTGGCCAGCCTGCGCAGGGTCGACGACCTGCCGCTGTACGAGATGACCTACGTCGGGGCGTACGACCCGACGGTGGCCACGGACGCCAGCCCGACGACCAAGCCGTTCGGCTGCTCGCTCTTCGTCGCCGCCGGTGACCCGGGGCGACCGCTGTTCGCCCGCAACTTCGACTGGGACGCCAATCCGGCGATGGTGCTGCGCACCGACCCGCCGGACGGCTACGCGAGCATCTCCGTGGTGGACATGTCCTACCTCGGGGTCGGCGCCGACCCGACGAACGACCGGCGGCTGCTCAACGCCCCGCTGCTGCCCTTCGACGGCATGAACGAACGCGGCCTGGCGGTGGGGCTGGCCGCCGATGACGCCGCCCGGGCCGACCGCGACCCGGGCAAGCCGACCGTCGGGTCGGTACGCATCCTGCGGCTGGTGCTCGACCAGGCGGCCACGGTGGACGAGGCGGTGGCCGTCTTCAACCGGTACAACGTGGACTTCGACGGCGGGCCCCCGCTGCACTACCTCATCGCCGACGCCACCGGCGCCTCGCTGGTGGTCGAGTTCACCGACGGCCGGATGCGCGTCGAGCGGGGGTCGGGCGGCTGGCAGGCGCTGACCAACGTGCCGGTCGCCGGGGTGCCGGAGCAGCGCCGGCGGGAGGACCACCGCTACGGGGTGATCGCCGAGGCGCTCAGCCGCAGCGGCGGGGTGGCCGACGCTCCGGCCGCCTTCCAGATCCTCGCCGACGTCCGCCAGGCGCACACCCGCTGGTCGGTGACGTACGGCCTGCGCAGCGGCGAGGTCCGGCTGACCACCGCCTCAGGCGGCGGCGAACGCCGCTACCAGATGCCGGTGAGGTGAGCGGGTCGGCGTACCCGCCCGTCGCGGCCGTGCGGCCCGGCCGGCGCAGCGGTCAGCCGCTGGACGGCACGTGGACCGCGGGCGGGGCGGCGGCGTCGAACAGCGGCAGCAAGCGTTCGGCGTCGAGGTAGGTGGTGATGCCGGCGACCAGTCCGTCGGCGACGTCGAGCAGGACCAGCCCGAAGGGTGCGTGCCGGCCGTCGGGCCCGGGCCGGGTCTGCCAGTACGCCGGAGAGCCGTTGGCCGCGGTGGGCACCAGCCGGGCGCCCGCGCACGAACCGGCCGGGTCGAGCAGCACCCGCCGGATCTGGTCCCGGCCCCGCAGCCACCACCGGAAGGGCGGCATCGACATTGTGGCGTCGGCGTGCAGCAGGGCCACCAGCGCCGGGATGTCGTGCCGTTCGAACGCGGCGCAGTAGCGGGCGAGCAGGTCGCGCTCGGCCGCCGCGGCCGGTCGGGGCGCCGCGGCGGGCGCCCGGTCGAGCTTCGCCAGCGTGGCCCGGGCACGCTGCAACGCGCTGGTGACCGACGCGACGCTGCCGCCCAGCAGCTGCGCGACCTCGTCGGCGCGCCAACACAGCACGTCGCGCAGGATCAGCACGACCCGCTGGCGGGGCGGCAGGTGCTGCAACGCCGCGACGAACGCCAACCGGATCGTCTCGCGCCGCAGGGCGACCTCCTCGGGGCTGCCGGTCGAGGGCAGCACCCGGCCGTCCGGCACCGGCTGGATCCAGGCCCCCTCCGGCAGCGGTGCGCCGAGGGCCGACCCGGCCTCCGCCGCCGGGCCGAGGTCCATCGCGACGGCCCGGCGGCGGGCGCCGCGCAGCATGTCCAGGCAGACGTTCGTGGCGATCCGGTAGAGCCAGGTGCGCAGCGACGCCCGCTGCTCGTCGTAGCGGTCGTACGACCGCCAGGCGCGCAGCAACGTCTCCTGGACCGCGTCCTCGGCCTCGAAACCGGACCCGAGCATCCGGTAGCAGTAGCCGGTCAGCTCGACCCGGTAGGTCTCCAGCCGCGCCACCCCGCCCGTCGCCGTCTGCGTCACGGCTCGACCATACGCGCCACCGCCGACGCCCCCGACCGATGAGTTTCCGGCGCCCGGCTCGTATCCCCCGAGAGGCGACGACGACGGGAGGCGGGTCATGACGGAGGACGAACTGAGGGCCGCGGTGGTGGCGGAGCGGCGCGAGCAGGCGGACCTGCTCGCCACCCTGCGGCCGGAGCAGTGGGACGCGCCCACGCTCTGCGCCGGCTGGCGGGTACGGGAGGTGGTCGCGCACACCACCATGCCGTTCCGCACCTCGCTCGCCCGGGCGGTGTTGGAGCTGGCCCGGGCGGGCGGGAACGTCAACCGGATGGCCGACCGCTGCGCCCGCCGCGACGCGGCCCGGTTGCCGGCCGAGAACCTGCTGGCCGCGCTGCGCGAAAACGTCGCGCATCCCTGGACGCCGCCGGGCGGGGGCGTCGGCGGGGCGCTCGCGCACGACGTCATCCACGGCCTCGACATCACCGTAGGTCTGGGGTTGGACCGCCGGGTGCCGCCGGAGCGGGTCGCCCTGGTGCTGGCCGGGATGCGGCCGCGGAACATCGCGTTCTTCGGCGTCAACCTCAGCGGGGTGGCGTTGCGCGCCACCGACCTGGACTGGGGCCACGGCACCGGAGCGGACGTCCGGGGTCTCGCCCAGGACCTGCTGCTCGTGCTCTGCGGACGCCGCCTGCCCGCCGGACGGCTCGCGGGCCCGGCCGCGGCACGGTTCGCCCGATAGCGGCGGCCGGGCAGCGCCGGTCGTCGGCGGCGGTAGCCGCTACCCGCCACCGGGCCGGCACCGGCCTGCCGGTGGCGGGCGGCCGGTCAGCGGTCGGGGATCCGGTCGAGCTGCGCGCGGATCGCCTCGGGGGTCAACGACGGACGTCCGCCCGGGTGGCCGACGGTGGCGCCGGCCGCGGCGACGGCGTACCGGGCCACCCGCTCCCGGGGCTCGCCGCGGAGCAGCCCGAGGGTGAGCGCGGCGACGAACGCGTCCCCGGCTCCGGTGCTGTCCACGGTGGGCGTCTCGCTCAACGGCACGAACAGCTCACCGTCGGGCCAGACGAACGCGTTGCCGGCCCCGGCCACCTCGACGGCCAGCAGGGACGGGCCGCGCCGCAGCAGTTTGCGTCCGGCGGCCAGCCCGGCCTCGGCGTCCGCCGGCTCGTCGCCGGTGAGGAGAGCGACCTCGCGGGCGTCCGCCCGCAGCACGTCGGCGAGCGTCAGCAGGTCGTCGGCGGCCGGATCCGCGGGTGCCCCGTCGAGCACCACCAGCCGGTCGGCGGACCGGGCGGTCCGGACCGCGGCGAGCGCCGCCGCCGGCGGCTGCTGCAACTGCACGAGCACGGCCCGCGCGTCCCGCAGCGCGTCGGCGGCGGTGGCCACGTCGTCCGGGGTGAGCAGGACCGCCTCGGGCAGGTCCTCCAGGTAGCGCCAGCGGGCCTCCCGGTCGACCAGGTCGACGATCAGCCCGGTGCGCGTTCCGGGGCGGCGCACCACCGTGCCGACGTCCACCCGGTCGGCGCGGGCCTGGGTGAGCAGCCGCTCCCCCACCTCGTCGTCGCCGACCACCCCGAGCAACCCGACCCGCGCGCCGAGCTGCGCCAGGCCGACGGCCTGGTTGGCGCCCTTGCCGCCGAGCAGTTCGCGGCGGCACCGCACCGCGGCGCTGCCCCCCGCCGGCGGCAGCTCGTCCACCTGCACCACGAGATCCCGGGCCACCTGCCCGACCACCAGCACGTCCAGTTCCGCCATGTCCGGCTACTACCCCGGCCGGCGCCGGCCACGCCCCATCACGAGGGAGCCGCCCACGCCCCCGCTGCCGCTTCCCTGCCGTGTCGCCGGTCCGGCGCGCGGAGGTCGCCGTGACACCGCGGGCAGTCGACGACGGCCGCGGCTCGGGATCGGCGCCGACGGTCAACCCGGGAGCGGCACCTCAGCCCGGCAGCGGGGCTTCCTCGTCGCCGCGGGTCCGGCGCGGGCCGACCAGCCGGCGCACCACCGGCGCGGCGTTCCACTTCGCCGCGCCGACCAGGTCGCGGGCGTGCTCCAGGACGGTGTAGTCCGGCCGCTCCCGGCCGGCCGCGAGGGCCCGGTCCAGGTCGTTGCCGCAGCGGGTGAGCACGGTGTCGAAGTCCCGCCGGACCGGTTCCAGCAGGTGGTAGCCGAACTGGCGGTGCAGCCGGGCGAAGAGCGGCTTGTAGAGCCGGGCCCGCTCGTGCAGCCCCGACGAGTAGGACATCGGGCTCTTCGGCCGCCGCCGTACGTAGTCGGGCAGCAGGTCGGCGAAGGCCCGGCGGACGATCCACTTCTCCTGGCCCTCGCGCAGCTTCAGCCCGATCGGCAGCCGCATCGCCAGCTCCACCACGCTCGGGTCGAGGAACGGCACCCGGGCCTCCACCCCGTGTCCCATGCTGGCCCGATCGATGCGCTGCAACTCGGTCCGGTACAGGTTGCGGATCCTGTGCAGGAAGAGCCGGTGGGACGCCTCGGGGCCCACCTCGTGGTACATCGGGTAGCCGCCGAACAGCTCGTCCGAGCCGTCCCCGGTGAGCACCACCTTGACGCCCAGCTCGCGCAGCCGACGGAAGATCGGCACGGAGACCACCGCGTTGATGATGTCGCCGTACTCGGTCAGCTCGGAGATCCGGATCGCCTCCCGGATGTCGGCCAGCCGGATGTCGCGCGGGCGCAGCTCGACCACCTCGTGCGGCACGCCCAGGTCGGCCGCGAGCCGCCGGGCGTACGCCACGTCCGGGCTATCCGGCGCGCCCACGGTGACCGCGACGCAGTCCGGGTGCATCTCGCGTACGTGCAGCAGGGCCAGCGAGCTGTCCAGCCCGCCGGAGAGCACCACCCCCACGGTGAGGTCGGTGTCCACCCGCACCCGGATGCTGTCGGTCAGCGCGGCACGGACGAGCACGGCGGCCTCGTCCGGGTCGTCCACCACCGGCAGCCCCTCGCCGAGCCGGAGCAGGTCGACGTACGGGCGCAGCAGCACCGACCCGTCGGGATCCGCCCAGCCGTGGTGCCCGGGCGGCACCTCGGCGATCGGGGTGCCGTGCCCGACCAGCGCCTTGACCTCGCTGGCGACGTGCAGGCAACCGGGCGTGCGGGTCCAGTAGAGCGGCTTGACCCCGAGCGGGTCGCGGACCAGGTAGGCGCGGCCGGTGGCGCGCTCCACGACGGCGAAGGCGTACTCGCCGCGCAGCCGGCCCACCATCCGCTCGCCCCACCGCAGGAACGCGGCCAGCACCACCTCCGTGTCACTGGCGCTGCGGAACCGGTACCCGAGCCGCGTCAGCTCCGCGCGCAGCTCGTGGTGGTTGAAGACCTCGCCGTTGTAGCAGAGCACCCACCGCTGGTCGGCGGACGTCCACGGCTGCACCGCCCGCTCCCGGTCCACCACCCGCAGCCGCCGGACGCCGGTGAGCAGGCCGTTCTCGTACCGGGTCTCGGTGACCTCGCCGCGCGGCGCGAGCACCGCCAGCATCCGCCGGAAGATCGCCGGGTCGGCCTCCGGGCCGAGGCTCAACACGAGGCCGCACATCCCGCTCAAACCCCCATCTCGGCTTCGTACGCCCGGCGCAGCCGCCGCCGCGCCCCGGGCGCGAGGCAGACGTGCCAGGCCTGGCCCTCGTCGACCACGTTGACCTCGCCGGCCTGCTGCCGCGCCAGCAGCAGCCCGGCCAGGGTGTCCCGGACGCCGAACCGGTCGAACCAGGCCATCTCCACGTCGGCCGCCCAGCCGAGGCAGTGTCCGCTGGGCACCATGGCGGCGTAGCCGAGGCGGCGCAGCCGGTACTGGTGCTCCGCGCTGCGGACCAGACTGGTGACCCAGAGCGGCGGGGTGCCGGGCGGGGTGCTCGCGGCGAACTCGCGGCCGAGGTCGTTGAGGAAGGCGACCACCTCCCGCCGGGTCCTGCGGAACAGCAGCCCGGCGGTGCGCGGGGTGGCGTCCGGGCGCAGCCGGCGGCGCAGCGCGCGCACCCCACGCCCCAGCACGGTGCCCGGCTGCTCCTGGTAGCGGAAGCGGAGCAGGTCCCGCCGGCGCAGCCACTCCAGGTCCACCAACTCGGCGCTGCCGTTGACCTGAGCGTCGGTCAGGTAGGTGGGGGCGTCGCTCCACCACATCACGTCGATGCGGGAGAGCAGGTAGATCCGGACCAGGGCGGTCAGGTCCGCCGCGGAGCTGCGCTCGTTGGGCTGGTAGCGGGCCATCTCCAGCAGCAGCGTCTCGCGGGCGCCCACGAAGCCCTGCGGGGTGGCGTCGAGCACCGCGGCGATCGCCGGTTCGCGCAGCCGCGCGTCGATCAGCACCTGCCGGGCCGTGGTGGAGGGCGCGCCCGCCAGGGCCCCGACCTCGAGCAACAGCTCGGCCACGGCGTCGCGGTAGGCGTCCAGGTCGGGGCCGGAGGACGGCACGGTCCGGCGCACCGCGGTCGGCGGTCGGCGCCGCGCGGGGGGGGTGGACGTGGCGGGCGGCCTGGGCTGGTGTCCCGGGCTTCGGCTGGGCACGCGCATGGTCGGTATCTCCCGTCACGACAACGGTGGGCACCCTCTGTGGCACACCGTAAACAGCCGGACCGGGTCAAGTCCGAACAATCCTCCTATCTTCCCCGGAAGGGATACGAGCAGCCCGGACGGCCGCCGGACGGCCGACAGGGGACGAACCGCTAGTCGGCGGACGACCCGCTCAGTCGCTGCACCTCGGCGTACGAGGGCAGCCCGGCGGGGACGCCCCGGCCGGCCAGGACGTCGAGGGCCGCGCCGAGCGCGGCCCGGAACAGCAGGGAGCCGGTGCTCACCCGGGCCACCCCGAGCGCCCCCAGCTCGGCCGGGCCCGGGCCGTCGGGCGAGAGCAGCACGTTGAGCGGGGCGTCGACCGCGGCGGCCAGCCGGGCGATGGTGGCGGGGTCGGCCACCCCGGGCACGAAGACGCCGTCCGCGCCGGCGTCCCGGTAGGCCCGGGTCCGGCGCAGCGTCTCCGGGAGCGGGTCGGGCGTGCCCAGCCACCAGGTGTCGGTCCGGGCGTTGACGAACAGCTGCGGCACGGCCGCCTTGACCGCGGTCACCTTCGCGGACGCCAGCTCCGCCGGGGCGAGGCCGCCGTCGGCCCGGCCGTCCTCGAGGTTGATCCCCACCACGCCGAGCGCGGCCAGCTCGGCGGCCAGGTCGGCGACCTCGGCCGGGTCGTCGCTGAACCCGGCCTCCACGTCGACGGTCAGCAGCACGGGGAGCCGGCGCAGCAGCCGGGCCAGCCGGACGGTCTCCGCCCGGGTGGCGGCCGCGCCGTCGGGCAGCCCGGCGGCCGCGGACACGCCGAGGCTGGTGGTGCCGACGGCCGGGTGGCCACGCGCGGCGAGGGCGGCGGCGCTGGCGTGGTCCCAGGCGTTGGGCAGCAGCAGCGGCCGGCCGGCGTGGTGCAGGGCGCGGAAGGCGGCGCAACGGTCGGTCATCGGGGACGTACCTCCAGCCGGGTCGGCACCCGCAGCAGCGCGTGCGGTTCGTGGTGGACCGGGGCGGCGACCGGTCGGCAGCGGCGGCGCAGCACATCGACGACGCCGGCGGCCAGCGCCAGGGCGTGCCGCTCCCCCGGGCAGCCGCGCGGTCCGGCGCCGAAGGTCAGCCCGGCGCCCGGGCGCCCGGGGGCGAGGCGGTCCGGGTCGGCGAAGACCGCCGGGTCCCGGTTCGCGGCGTCGAAGCGCAGCAGCAACGGGCTGCCCGGCGCGAGTTCCCGCCCGCCGAGCCGGACCGGGCCGGTGGTGACCCGCCGGGTGCCGCGTACCGGCGGGTCGAGCCGGAGCACCTCGGCCAGCAGGTCACCGGTGGGCACCTCGGCGGGCCAGGCCAGCACGTGCCGGCTGGCGGCGCCGATCAGGCCGGCGGTGGCGTCGGCGGCCTGGACCAGCAGGCCGATCCGGTTGGCCCGGACCTCCGGATCGGCCGGTGGGGTCAGCGCCAGCAACGCGGCCACGGCCCGATCGGCGCGCCGGACCGCGGCCGGGTCGGCCCCGGGATGGTAGGCGGCGGCGACCGCGGTCACCGCCGGCACGGCCGCGTCCGGGTCGGCGAGGCCGAGCCGGTCGGTGAGCACCCGCAGCGGCACCCGGCGGGCGAGCGCGCCCATCACGTCCAGCCGGTCACCGGCGCGGTCGAGCGTCTCCCCGGTGAGCCGGGCCGCCGCAGGGCGCAGCTCGTCGGGGTCGAGGGCGGCCAGCGCGGCGACGCCGACCGCCCGACGGGCCGGGTGTCGCCCGGGTGGGCTGAACCGGCTCACCGCGCCGCGCAGCCAGGCCAGGGTGCCGGGCGGGCCGGGTTCGGCGGTCGGTACCTGGCAGGCCGGGTCGAGCAGCGCGGCCCGGACGTCGGCGTACCGGGTCAGCAACCAGCCGGTGGCCGGGTCGAGGGTGGGCGGGCCGCACGGCGGGGTGCCGGGCCCGGGGGCGAGGAGGGTCGTGGCGACGGTCACCCGGCCGACGGTAGGGCCTGGTCGGTTCGGTCTCCGCCGAAGCAACCGCCGGCGTCCGCCGCCCCCGACCGGCGCGCCGGTCGGCCGGTGCCGACGACGGGCGGACCCGCTCAGGCGCGGCCGCCGCCGGTGTCCGGGGCGGCGGCGGGGACGAGGTCGGCGACCCGCAGGCCGAGCGCGCCGGCCAGCGCGGGGGCGCCGGCCGGGGTCAGCCGCACCGCCCGGCCGGTGCCCCGGGTGAGCCAGCCGAGGTCGAACAGCCGCCCGCAGAGCGCCGCGCCGAGGGCGCCGGCCAGATGGGGACGCCGCTCGGTCCAGTCCAGGCAGTCGCGCAGCTGCGGGCGTCGGGCCGTACCCGGCGACGCGACCGGGACGTCCAGCCCGTCGAGCCAGTCGCGCCCGGCCGGGGTGAGGGTGAGCCCGGCCGCGTCGTCCAGCAGCCCGCGGGCCAGCATCGTGTCGCGCAGCAGCACACCGAGCCGTCCGGCCAGGTGGTCGTAGCAGGTCCGGGCGTACGCCAGCGCCGCGTCGGCCCGGGCGGCGCGCAGCGAGCGGACGGGCCGCGCGGCGCCCGGCCTGTGGCCGGCCAGGTCCTCGACCAGCTGCGCCACCGACGGCCCGGCGAGCCGGAGGTAGCGGTGCCGGCCCTGCCGCTCCTCGACCAGCAGCCCACCGCGGACCAGCCGGTCCAGGTGCTCGCTCGCGGTCGACGGGGCGACCCCCGCGGCGCGGGCCAGCTCGCCCGCCGTCCAGGCCCGGCCGTCGAGCAGGGCGAGGCAGAAGCTGGCCCGGGTGCGGTCGGCGAGCAGGCCGGCGAGGCGGGCCAGGGCCGCGCCGTCGGTGCTGGTGGCGCTCATCGCCCCATGCTGGCACGGGGACGCTTCGGCGCCCACCGACCGGTCACCAGCTCTTTACAACGTTGTATCCATCGTTGTAGAAACGGACGGAGTGACCCTCGTCGACATTCCCCCACCCGAGGCAGGTCTGATGGGACAACTCCGTCGTGGCGGTGCGCTCGCCGCCGTACTCGGTCTGCTGCTGGCGGCGACGGCGTCCGCGCCGGCCGTCGCCGCCCCCGACCCCGGCTACCGCAACCCGGTCTCGGCCGGGTTCGCCGACACCTTCGCCGACCCCGTCATCGTCCGCGGTGACGACGGCTTCTGGTACGCCTACGGCACCACCGATCCGCTGCGCGAGGGCGAGCGGCAGTTCCACCGGGTGCCCACCGCCCGCTCCGCCGACCTGGTCGACTGGACCTACGTCGGGGACGCCTTCGGCGCCGACCAGCGGCCCCCGTACGCCGCGGCCGGGGCCGGTTTCTGGGCGCCCGACGTGCGCCGGATCGGCGACCGGTACGTCATGTACGTGACGGTCACCGACACCGGCTCGCCCGGGGGCGGCGACTTCGCGATCGGCGCGGCGACCGCGCCCACCCCGACCGGCCCGTGGACCTTCGCCGACCAGCCGGTGGTGGCCCCACGCCCCGCCGGCGGTGGCTGGCTGTGGACCATCGACCCGACCCAGTTCACCGACGTCGACGGGACCAACTACCTCTACTACGGCAGCTACTTCGGCGGGATCTCGGTCACCGAACTCTCCCCGGACGGGCTGCGCGCGGTCGGCCAGCCGACCCTGGTGGCGATCGACAACAAGTTCGAGGGCAGCTACGTGCTGCGCCACGATGGCTGGTACTACCTGTTCGCCTCGACGGCGAACTGCTGCGCCGGCCCGGCCACCGGCTACTCCGTCCACGTCGGCCGGTCGCGTTCCGCGCGCGGCCCGTTCGCCGACCGCGACGGCATCGCGCTGACCGCGTCCCGAGCCGGCGGCACCCCGGTGCTCAGCCAGAACGGCAACCGGTGGATCGGCACCGGCCACAACGGCTTCCTCACCGACCTGTCCGGGCAGGACTGGATCGTCTACCACGCGATCGACCGGGCCGACCCGTACCTGGACGAGCCGTTCGGCATCAACGAGCGGCCGATGCTGCTGGACCGGCTCGACTGGATCGACGGCTGGCCGACGGTCAACGCCGGCGCCGGCCCGTCCGACGGCACCCGTCCCGCCCCGGTGACTAGCGGCCGGGTGGACGAACGCTTCGACGCCGGCCTGGCCGGCTGGCGGGGCACCGGCAGCTGGCGGGTCGCCGACGGCCGGCTCACCGGCAGCGGCGCGTTGACCAGCCGGAGCACGGTGGGCAGCGACGTGCGGGCGGAGACCGACCTGCGGATGGCCGCCGCCGGCACGGCCGGGCTCACCCTGGGCGGCCGGGTCGAGGTGCGCGTCGACGCGCCGGCCGGCCGGCTGGTGGCCCGCGACGGGCACCGTACCGCCAGCGCGGTGCTGCCGGCGGGCTACCGCCCGACCGACCGGCACAACCTCGCCGTCGAGGTCCGTGGCCGGCAGCTGGTGGCCGAGCTGAGCCCGGCCCGGCTCGGCGACCAGCTGGCCACGGTCGCCCTGCGGCTGGACCGCCCGGTGCCCGGGCGGCTCGGGCTGACCGCCACCGGCGGCGCCGCCGAGTTCGACAACGTCAGCCTCGCCCGGCTCCACCGGTCGGCCCGGCAGGCCGTGCCCGAACCACGGGCCGGCGCGCCGCTGCCCGCCTGGTCCGACGAGTTCACCGACGGCCTCGACCCGGCCTGGAGCTGGGTGCGGCCGGACCCGGCCGCCGTTGTGTCCGGCGGCGCGCTGCGCTGGCCGGTGCAGGCGGCGGACCTGACCGGCACCGGCAACACCGCGAGCGTGCTGCTGCGCGACGCGCCGCCCGGGGCCTACGTGGTGGAGACGAAGGTGACCCTCGACCTGGGCGAGGAGACCGTCCGCAACTACCAGCAGGCCGGCCTGGTCGCGTACGTCGACGACGACCGGTTCGCCCGGTTGGCCCAGGTGGCCATCTGGAACACCCGGCAGGTGGAGTACGGCTACGAGCTGCCCTTCGCCGGCCAGCCGGTGTACGGCGGAAACATCGTCGGCACCCCGGCCACCACCACCTGGCTGCGGCTGGCGCACCGGGTCGACCCGGCCACCGGGGAGCACGAGTTCCGGGCCGGGTCCAGCCGGGACGGGCGGCACTGGACCTGGGGCGGGGTGTGGACCTTCCCGGCCGACACCACCCCCCGGATCGGGTTGGTCGCCCACGGCGGCGCGCAGCCGCCGGTCACCGCCGAGTTCGACTACCTGCGGTTCCACCGCTGACCCGCGGTCGGGCCCCCGCCATGCGCGGGGGCCCGACCCGGTCGCCTCAGAGCTTCTCGTAGCAGGGCCGGTCCAGGTTGTACGCCTGCGCGGTCGGCCCGGTGAACAGCTCGCGCACCTGGCTCACCCCGGTCGGTGACGCCTTATCCGGCTTGTAGACCGCGGTGACCCGGACCGCGCCCTCGTTCGCCCCGGCCGCGTAGTTGCCCGCGGTGGCCGGCAGCATCCCCTCGTAGTCCACCGAGGAGAGCGACTTCACCGCCTTGAGCAGGCCGGCCCGGGTCAGGTCACCGTCGGCCACCGCCTTGGCCAGCGCCGCCTTCATCGGGTACGACCAGACCCAGCCGGAGGTGTAGCCGTCGTTCGGGGTGACCCCGGGCAGCGCCTCCCGCAGCGCCCGGTGCCCCGGGGTGTCGCTGCTCCAGGTGTTCCACGGCGCGGTCTGCTCGTAGCGGGCCAGCAGCGCCGGGGCGGCCGGGCTCTGCAGCAGCGCCGGGTTCCAGGTCGGGCTGGTGCCGATGAACCGCCCGGCGAAGCCGCGCGCCGCCGCCTGCCCGACGATCGTCGCCGCGTCCGCCGGGCCCATGGTGAGCACCACCAGGTCCGGCTTGCCGGCGAGGATGGCCTGGATCGCGCCGGCCTGCTTGTCCGCGCCCGAGTCGGTCTTGACGTCGGTGAAGGTCAAACCCAGGGTCTGCGCGGCCAGCTTCACCCCGGCCGCGGCGTCGTCGCCGTAGTCGCCGGCCAGGTGCACCGCCATCACCGACTTCGGGGCGTACGTCTCGCGGGCGTAGTCCAGCGCGTTCATCGACTCGATGCAGTAGTTCGCGCCCGACTCGATGATGACGTCCTCGAACGCGTAGCCGGAGGTCCACGCGGCCGGGGCGGCGATCACGTTGCTGGCCTTCATGTCGCCCAGGATCGCGCCGGTGGTGGGCGAGCCGAGGCTCTGCGCCAGCGCCAGCACGTTCGGCTTGATCTCCTGGTAGACCTGGTTGTGGGTCTGCGGGTTGTACTTGTTGTCCCGCACGAAGCGGGTCACGTCCACCTCGTAGTCGCCGATCCCGCCGGCGGTGTTGACCCGCTTCCAGAACGCCTTCTGCGCGTCGGTGATCGGCACCGCGAGGGCCCGGAACGGCCCCTCGGTGAGGTCGGAGATGATGCCGAGGTAGATGCAGCCCTTGTTGCGGTCGACCGCCTCCGGGCACGGCTCGGCGGTGACGCCGACGTCGGTGCGCAGCCCGGATTCGTCGGTCGTGGTGTCCCCGCCACGGCACGCGGTGAGCGTGCCGGCCAGCAGGATAAGGGCCACCCCGAGGGCGGTCCGCGACGTCCGTAGTGCCATGGCTTCCTCGCTCGTGTCAGTAGGAGAACGGCCACGCCTTCCAGTAGGCGCGGGCCCGGACCCAGAGCCCGAACAGCCCGCGCGGTTCGAAGATCAGGAAGACGATGATGAGTACGCCGTAGAGGATCGTCTCCACCTGGAAGACGTTCGGCACCTCGTTCGGCTGGGTGCTGATGAACGGCACCCACGCCTGCAGTTCCCGGGTGAGCCGGGGCAGCAGGGTGATGAAGAACGCCCCGGCGATCGCGCCGGAAATGGTGCCCGCGCCGCCGATCAGCACCATGGCGATGTACTGCACGGAGAGCAGCAGGCTGAACGAGCTCGGGTCGAAGAAGCCGGTGACGGTGTAGAGCAGCGCCCCGGCGCAGCCGGCGTAGGCCGAGGACACCGCGAACGCGATGGTCTTGTACCGGGGCAGGTTCACCCCGATCACCCCGGCGGCGATGTCCCGGTCCCGGATCGCGGTGAACGCCCGGCCGATCCGGGAGCGGGCCAGGTTCCGGGCGGCCACCGCGAAGACCACGAGCAGCGCCAGCATCAGCCAGAACAGCTTCTGGTCCCGGGTGGCGGTGGCGCCGGTGACGGCCAGCGGCCGGCCGAGGAACTCCAGGGTGGCCGCCGGCCGGCCCACCCCGGCGCCGCCGGTCAGCGCGGACCACTCGTTGAACACGTGCTGGCCGATGAAGACCAGGCCGAGGGTGACGATGGCCAGGTAGAGCCCGCGCAGCCGGGTGGCCAATGGGGCGACCAGCACGCCGGCGAGCGCGGCCACCAGGCCGGCGGCCGGCAGCCAGACCGCGATGTCGGTCACCCCGAGCCCGATCACCCGGCCGTCCGGGTCGCCGCTGATCGCCGCCGCGGTGTACGCCCCGATGCCGAGGAAGAACGCGTGCCCGAGGGAGACCTGGCCGGCGTACCCGGTGACCAGGCCGAGCCCGATCGCGCCGATCGCGGCCACGCAGCCGACCGCGAGCAGTTGCAGCAGATCGTCGGTGAGCAGGAAGGGCAGCGCGAACGCCAGCGCCAGCAGCGCGCCGGTCCACCACCGCTTGGCCGGCGTGTCCAGCAGCGCCAGGTCCTGGGCGTACGACGTGCGCAGCAGCGGCCGGCCACGGACCCGCGAGGACGTCATACCCGCTCCACCTCTCGGGTGCCGAACAGTCCGTACGGGCGGACCAGGAGCACCACCAGCATCAGCACGTACGGGGTGATCACCGAGACGTTGCCGCCGAGCCAGGCGAGGTCGTTGGCGTAGCTGGCGGTGAGTTCCTGGAGCACGCCGACGGCGAGCCCGCCGACCACCGCGCCGGGCAGCGAGTCGAGTCCACCCAGGATGATCACCGGCAGCGCGGTCAGCGCGATCAGCCAGAGCGCGGCGTCCACGCTGCCCCCGGCGGCGGCGAAGGTGCCGGCCACCGCGGCCAGCCCGCCGGCCAGCGCCCAGCTGACCGCGAAGACCGCGCCGACCGACACGCCGTGCGCCAGCGCCGCCTCCTGGTCCAGCGCGGCGGCCCGCATCGCCAGCCCGGTGCGGGTGAACCGGAAGAACGCGAACAGCCCGACGACCAGCAGCGCGGTGGCGGCCACCGCGGCCAGGTGCCGCTGTTGCAGCTCCACCGGGCCCAGCGAAAGGGTGCGCAGCCCCCACGGGTCGCCGACGTGCCGCACGTCCAGGCCGATGAAGGCGTTGACCACCACCCGGACGGCGACGTCCACGCCCAGGGTGATGATGGCGACCACGAACGCGGGCCGGCCCACCATGGGCCGGACGGCGGCGCGCTCGACGCCCAGCGCGAGCAGCCCGGTGCCGACCGCCGCGAGCGGCACCGCCGCCCAGAACCCGACCGCCGGGGTGAGGTAGGTGACCGCGACGACGCCGGCCAGCATGAACGCGGGCTGGGCGAAACTGATCACCCGGGTGGCCTTGTAGATGATGACGAAGCCGAGGGCGAGCAGGGCGTAGACGCTGCCGGTGCCCAGCCCGCGCAGGACGCTCTCGGCCAGCTCGGTCACCGGTCACCGCCGGGGGCGTACAGCTCGTCGACCAGGTCGGCGAAGGCGCGGGTGACCGCCTCCCGGCGGACCTTCTGGGTCGCGGTCAGCTCGCCGTCGTCCTGGTCGAGCTCCTTGGGCAGCAGCCGGAACCGCTTGATCTGCTCGACCCGCGGGTGGCGGGCGTTGACCTCGTCGACCACGGTGCGGATCAGGTCGACCACCTCCGGCTTGCCGGTGAGGTCGCGGTAGGTGGTGTACGGCAGCCGGCGGCGCTGCGCCCACTGCCCCACCGTGTCGGCCTCGATGCCGATCAGCGCCACCAGGTAGGGCCGGCGGTCGCCGATCAGCACCGCCTCCTTGACGTACGGGGAGGCCTTCAGCTCGTTCTCGATCCCGGCCGGGCCGATGTTCTTGCCACCCGCGGTGATCATGATGTCCTTGGCCCGGCCGGTGATCCGCACGTGCGTGCCGTCCACCCACTCGCCGACGTCGCCGGTGTGCAGCCAGCCGTCCGGCTCCAGCACGGCCGCGGTGGCGGCCGGGTCGTCCAGGTAGCCGGCGAAGACCCCGGAGTGGCGGGTGAGGATCTCCCCGGTGGTCTCGCCGATGCGCAACTCGACACCGTCCTGCGGCTCGCCGACCGTGCCGAGCTTCACCCGGCCCGGCCGGTTGCCGGTGGCGATCGCCGAGTTCTCCGTCATCCCGTACACCTCGTGCATCGGCACGCCGATGCCCATGAAGAAGCGGAGCACCTCGGGGGCGATCGGGGCGGCGCCGGAGGCTGCGTAGCGCACCCGGCGCACGCCGATCCGCTCGCGCAGCGCCCGGTAGCAGAAGAGCCAGCCCACCGCGTACGCCAGCCGGCTGGCCGGGGTGTGCCGGCCGCCGGTGGCCACCAGGGTGGCGCCGATCCGGTCGGCGACCCGCAGCCAGAACCGGGCCACCGCCCGTTTGAGCGGGGACGCGGACGCCACCCGGATGGTGACCGTGGCGAGGATCTTCTCCCAGATCCGCGGCACCCCGAACAGGATGGTGGGCTGCACCTCGCGCAGGTTCGCCGGCACGGTGGCGACCGACTCGGCGAAGTTCACCTGCACCCCGGCGCCGGCGCTGCTCCAGGTGGTGAAGACCCGCTCGGCGACGTGGCAGAGCGGCAGGTAGGACAGGAGCAGGTCGTCCGGTCCGGGCGGGGGCTGGGCGAGGCCGCCGCCCTCGGTGACCGTCCGCACCGCGAAGTCCACGTTGGCGACGGTGAGCATGGCGCCCTTGGGCCGGCCGGTGGTGCCGGAGGTGTAGATCAGGGTGGCCAGGTCGGCGGGGGTGGCGGCGGCCATCAGCTCGGGCACCCGCTCGGGGTGGGCGAGCCGGTGGGCGGCGCCGAGGGCCAGGAAGTCGTCCCAGTGCAGCAGCGCGGGGTGCTGGTAGCGGCCCCGGACGCCGCGCGGTTTTAGGTAGATCACGCGGTCCAGCTCGGGGCAGTCGTCGAGCACCGCGAGAGCCTTGTCGACCTGCTCCTGATCCTCGGCGACGAGCACCCGCGCGCCGGAGTGCGCCAGCAGGTAGCCGATCTCGGCGGCCGGGTTGGTCGGGTAGAGCCCGACGGTGACGCCCCGGACGGCGACGGTGGCCACGTCGGTCCAGAGCCACTCGCGCCGGTTCTCGGCCAGCACCGCCACCCGCTCCCCCGGGTCCACCCCGAGGGCGAGCAGGCCGTGCGCCACGGTCTGCACGGTGTCCCAGTACGCCGCCCAGGTCACCTCCTGCCAGATCCCCCGGACCTTCTCCCGCAACGCCACCCGGTCCGGGGTGGCCCGGGCGCGGTCGCGTACCCGGGCGGCGATCGTCGGGGCCGCGGCGCCGGCGGTGCCCGTGGCCGGCGTCCCGGTCGGCGCGGTGGTGGTGCTCATGTCGCCGCTCCGCTTCGCTCCGCGGCGCCACGAGGCACCGCCGGGCTGTGTCGATGATTCGCTCGCTGACGCTCGCTCACGTCGTGGTCACCTCCCCCAGGTAGGCGCGGATCACGTCGGGGTGGTGCTGGATCTCGGCCGGGGTGCCGGTGGCCACCGGTTGCCCGAAGTCGACCACCAGCACCCGGTCGGCGAGGTCCATCACCAGGCCCATGTCGTGTTCGACCAGCACCACCGGGACGCCCAGTTCCTCACGGACGTCGAGGATGTAGCGGGCCATGTCCTCGGTCTCCTCGAGGTTCATCCCGCCGACCGGCTCGTCGAGCAGCAGCAGCTTCGGCTCCATGGCCAGCGCCCGGCCGAGCTCCACCCGTTTCTGCACCCCGTACGGCAGCAGCCCGACCGGCATCCGCCGCCACTGCTCCAGCTCCAGGAACTCGACGATCTCCTCGACGGCGGCCCGGGCGGCCAGTTCCTCACGGCGGGCCCGGCCGCGCCAGAGCACCGCCGACAGCGGCCCGTACCGGATGTGGTGGTGCCGGCCGAGCAGCAGGTTCTCCAGCACGGTGAGGTTGGCGAAGAGCTCGACGTTCTGGAAGGTGCGGGCCAACCCGAGCGCGGCGATCTCGTGCGGCCGCCGGCCGACCAGGTCGACGCCGTCGAAGACCACCCGGCCGGACTGCGGCCGGTAGACCCCGGAGAGCACGTTGAAGATCGAGGTCTTGCCGGCGCCGTTCGGCCCGATGACGGCGAACAGTTCCTGCCGGCCGACGGTGAAGCTCACCCCGTCGATCGCCCGGACCCCGGCGAAGCTCAGCCGCACGTCGGTGAAGCGCAGGATCTCGTCGGTCACGACAGCCACCGCTTCCGTCGCCGGTAGTGCTTGACCTCCCGGAAGGAGCGCCGGCCGGCCTCGGCGCCGGCGTGCAGCCCGAGGTAGAACTCGCGGACGTCGTCGTCGGCGAGCAGCTGCGCCGCCGGCTTGTCGAGCACCACCCGGCCGGTCTCCAGCACGTAGCCGTGCGCGGCGACGGAGAGCGCCATGGCGGCGTTCTGCTCGACCAGCAGCACCCCGGTCCCGGCGGCGTTGATCCGGACGATCAGCTCGCGGACCTGCTCGACCAGGCGCGGCGCGAGGCCCAGGCTGGGCTCGTCCAGCAGCAGGTAGCGCGGCCCCGCCATCAGCGCCCGGCCCATCGCCAGCATCTGCTGCTCGCCGCCGGAGAGGTAGCCGGCGGGTCGGCGGCGCCGCTCGGCGAGCACCGGAAAGAGCTCGAACACCTCGTCGAGCCGGGCCGGGATCCGGCGCGGGTCGGTGTGCCCGCCCAGGCGCAGGTTCTCCTCCACGGTCAGCTCGCCGAAGATCCGCCGCCCCTCCATCACCTGCGCCACGCCGCGCCGCACGATCGCGGCCGGACGCAGCCGGTGCAGCGGCTGACCGTCCAGGGTGACCTCGCCGCGGACCACCTCGCCGTGGTGGATGTCGAGCAGGCCGGTGATCGCCCGCAGCAGGGTGGTCTTGCCGGCGCCGTTGGCGCCGAGCAGCGCGACGATCCCGCCCGGCGGGACGGTGATGCTCAGGCCGCGGAGCACCAGCATCACGTCGTCGTAGACGACCTCGAGGTTGCGCACCTGCAGCATGGCCGGCGCTCCCGGGGGCTCGACTGTGGCGTGCGCCACAAGTTACCGAGCATTAAACCGCGCGGAACGCCGCCGCAAAAGATCGGAACGGTTGGATCCGCCGATCTTTCCCCGCCCGATCAGCCGGTCGCCGCGCCGAGCGGGTGGGTGGTGCGGGTGACGCTGTGGTAGCTGCGCGCCGCGACGAACGCCCCCGCCGGCCGGGCGTCGCCGACCACTGCCCGGGCCAGGCCGGCGTCGGCGTCGCGGAACCGCAGCGCCAGGCTCAGGTGCGGGCGCCAGCGCGACGGCGCGTGCCAGGGGTTGCGCCCGTCGGCGTCGTCGAGGACGCGCCACACCGCCGCGTGCAGCGCGGTCAGCTCGGCGTCCGGGCGGACCAGCCAGACCAGCGGCGCGCTGCCGTCGAGCACGGCGACCTCACCGAGCCGCGCCGGCAGCGGCAGTGCCGCGTCGAGCAACGCGGCCAGCCGGGCCACCGCGCCGGGCGGGAACTCGTCGGCCGCGGCCAGGGTCAGGTGCGGCCGGTTGGTCGGGTGAGTGTTACGGGCCAGGCTGGGCAGTCCGGCGGCGGCCAGCCGGTCCCAGGCGGTGCGCACCGCCCGTTCCAGGGCCGGGGAACAGAGCAGCTCGACCGTACGCACGGCCGCCAGGCTAGCCGGGTGTGGCGGTCGGGGGTGCTAGAGCCAGCCGGCCTCGCGGGCGATCCGCACCGCCTCGGCCCGGTCGGCCGCGCCCAGCTTCTGCACGCTCGCCGCCAGGTGGTTGCGGACCGTCCCGGCGGCCAGGTGGGTGCGCCGGGCGATCACCGCGACCGGCGCGCCGAACTCGGCCAGCCGCAGCGTCTCCAACTCGCGTGGCGTCAACGGGCACTCGGGCAGGGTGAGCGCGTCGGCGGCCAGCGACGGGTCCACGTACCGGCCGCCGGCGTGCACCCGGCGGATCACGTCGGCGAGCGCACCGCCAGGCGCGCCCTTGGGCAGGAAGCCCCGGGCCCCGGCGGTGAGCGCCTGGCGCAGGTGCGCCGGCCGGCCGTGGCCGGTCAGCAGGACCACCGCGCACTCGGGCCGGACCCGGGTCACCTCGGCGGCGACCTGGATGCCGGTGAGGCCCGGCATCTCCAGGTCCACCACGGCCACGTCCGGCCGGTGGGCCAGCGCCGCGGTCACCGCCGCCGGGCCGTCGGCGGCCTGCGCCACCACCTCGAGGTCGGGCTCCAGGCCGAGCAGGGCGGCCACCGCCACCCGGACCAGCTCCTCGTCGTCGGCGAGCAGGACCCGGATCATGACGTCACCGGCACGGTGGCCTCCAGGGTGAACACGGTGTCCTCCCGCCGGACCCGCAGCCGGCCGCCGACCGCGCCGAGCCGGTCGGTCAGCCCGCGCAGGCCGTTGCTCCGCTCGTCCGGGCCGCGGTCGGCGGCGCCGTCGTTGGTCACCGTCATTCTGGCCACGCCGTCCTCCTGGGTGATCTCGATCCGGCACCAACCCGCCCGGCTGTGCCGCAGCACGTTGGTGCTCGCCTCGCGCAGCACCGCGGCCAACTCGCCGGCCACCCGCGCCGGCAGGTCGGCCGGCGGGGCCGGGGCGGTGCACCGTACGCCGCACGAGCGCAGCACCTCGGCGACGGCGGTGAGTTGCTCGCCCAGGTCGACGCTCCGGTAGCCGTGCACGGTCGCGCGTACCTCGGTGAGCGCCGAGGCGGCCAGCCGCTGCACCTCGGTGGCCTCCCGGCCGGCCCGCCCGGGGTCGGTCGGGGCGAGCCGGGCGGCCAGCTCGGCCTTCAACGCGATCACCGTCAGGTTGTGCCCGAGCACGTCGTGCACCTCCCGGGAGAGGCGCAGCCGCTCCTCGGCCGCGGCCAGCCGGGCCTGGGCGGCCTGGCCCTGCCGGGCCTCGACGAGCAGGTCCCAGAACCAGACCTGGAACCAGTTCACCACGGCGATGGCGGCACCCACCCCGGCGGTCACCGCCAGATGCCGCGCGAACGAGCCCCCGGTCCAGCCGGCGACCCCGAGGGCGACCGCGACGGTCAGCGCCGCCACCGCCAGCGCGGCCGGGGGCCGGACCAGCAGCGGCGCCATGCCCACCAGCGAGGCGCCGAGCCACGCCCAGGTGGGCCACTGCCCGGCGGCGACCGGCCCGACCAGCGGGACGCTCAGCACCGCCGCCCCGGCCAGGCACACCTGGAACCGCCGGCGGCGGCGCTGCGCCAGCCACGGCGTCGCGGCCGCGTACAGCACGGCGGACTGGGCGGCGGCGAAGGCGAGCACCCCCGCCGCGCCGAGCCCGGCGCGCGCCGGGTCGGGTTCCCGCAGCACGCCGACCGCCGGCAGCACGAGGCTGGCCCAGATCCCGGTGGCCAGGGACAGCAGGGTGGCGAACCGGGCGCGGCGCAGCCGCCGGTCCGCCCGGGGTACCGCCGCCTGCTGCGCCACGGAGCAGATCCTAGAGCGGCTCACCGCCCGGTTCACCCGTGCGATCGTCACGGTCGGACCGTGCGGTCCGCACGAGAATCAGGTGACGCGCGCGCCTGTCGCCCGGTGCGCCGGCGCCGGCAGGGTCGAGGGCATGAGACAGACCCTGACGGACCACCCGGTGGTCCCCGTTCCGTCGCCCACCGCCCATCCGGCCGGCGGCGCCCGGCGGCTGCTGTGGCACCTCGGCGAGATGGCGCTCGCGATGATCGCCGGAATGCTGCTGCTGGGTCCGGTGTGGGAGGTGGCCGGCGCCCCGCTCGGGCTCGCCGCCGTGCTGGCCCGGCCGGACGTCACGGCGCTGGTGATGGCGACCGACATGACCGTCGGCATGACGGTCTGGATGCGGTACCGCCGGCACGCCTGGGCGGCCACCGCCGAGATGGCGGCCGCGATGTACGTCCCGTTCCTGCTGCTGTTCGCGCCGTACTGGGCGGGGCTGCTCCCCGCCGACGCCCTGATGCTCGGCGGGCACCTGCTGATGGTGCCGGCGATGGTGCTGGTGGCGCTGCGGCACCGGCACGCCGCGGCCGGCCCGGCGCCCCGGCGGCACCCGGCGGTGGTGGCGGTGGTCCGGCGCTGGCCGACCGGGCTGGCCCTGCTGATGACGGTCGACAGCTGGGTGTCGCCGACGGTGCTCAGCCCCTGGACCTTGCTGGTGCTGCCCGCCGGCTACCTGCTCATCGGGGCGTACCGGCGGCAGCTGCGGGGGCCGGGCGCGCTGGCCCGGCAGCTGGCCGGGCTCGCCGCCTGGTCGGCGCTGGCGCTGGTCGCGGTCACGGTCGGCGGCCGGGCCGCCGCCTGGCTGGTGGCGCTCGGCTGGCTCGCCCACGCCGCCTGGGACGTGGTGCACCACCGCCGCGGCGAGGTCGTGCCGCGCGGCTACGCCGAGTGGTGCGCCGTGTTCGACGCGTTGGTCGCCGGCACGGTCGTCCTCGCCATCCTGACCGGGTGACCGGACGCGGCCGGGGGTCACCAGCGGCCTTCCGGCGGCGGGTGACCCCGGCCGCGGCGGGCGCCGGGCCGGCCGGAACGGTGGGCCCGGCGGCGGGTTGTGCCGGTCGGCGCAGCGGACGGAAGGTGGTGATGAAAGGCTTACCGCATGAGTTCGGCACCCGCAGAGACCCACCCCACCGACCCAGGCACCGAGGACGCGAGCGGCTTCGCGGAGCTCGGGCTCCGCGACGAACTGCTCGGCGCGCTGGCCGCGCTCGGCTACGAGGAGCCGACCCCGATCCAGCGGGAGGCGATCCCGCAGCTGCTGACCGGGCGGGACCTGCTGGGCCAGGCGGCCACCGGCACCGGCAAGACGGCCGCCTTCGCGCTGCCGCTGTTGCAGCGGATGCCCCCGGAACGCGGCGACGACCCGGTGGCGCTGGTGCTGGTGCCGACCCGGGAACTCGCCGTGCAGGTGTCCGAGGCGTTCCACCGGTACGGCAAGGACCTGGGCGCCCGGGTGCTGCCCATCTACGGCGGCCAGCCGATCGGCCGGCAGTTGCGCGCCCTGGACAGCGGGGTGGACGTGGTGGTGGCCACCCCCGGCCGGGCGCTGGACCACATCGCCCGGGGCACCCTGCGGCTGGGCGGGCTGGCCAGCGTAGTGCTGGACGAGGCCGACGAGATGCTCGACATGGGCTTCGCCGAGGACATCGAGGCGATCCTGGAGCACGCGCCCGCGCAGCGGCAGACCGTGCTCTTCTCGGCGACCATGCCGGCCCGCATCGACGGGATGGCCCGGCAGCACCTCACCGACCCGGTGCGCATCCTGATCGCCCGGGAGCAGCCGGTGGCCGGCGAGGCGCCCCGGGTGCGGCAGAGCGCCTACATCGTCGCCCGGGGGCACAAGCCGGCGGCGCTCGGCCGGGTGCTGGACGTCGAGTCGCCCACCGCCGCGATCGTGTTCTGCCGCAGCCGGGAGGAGGTGGACCGGCTCACCGAGACGATGAACGGGCGCGGCTACCGGGCCGAGGCGCTGCACGGCGGGATGAGCCAGGAGCAGCGCGACCGGGTGATGGGCCGGCTGCGGTCGGGCACCGCGGACCTGCTGGTCGCCACCGACGTGGCGGCCCGGGGCCTGGACGTCGAGCAGCTCACCCACGTGGTCAACTACGACGTGCCGTCGGCGCCGGAGTCGTACGTGCACCGGATCGGCCGGGTGGGCCGGGCCGGGCGGGAGGGCGTGGCGATCACCCTCGCCGAGCCGCGCGAGCACCGGATGCTCAAGACCATCGAGCGGGTCACCGGGCAGCGGATCACCATCGACAAGATCCCCACCGTGGCCGACCTGCGGACCCGGCGGCTGGAGCTGACCCAGGCGGCGCTGCGGGAGAGCCTGCTGGAGGACGACCTCGACCCGTTCCGGGCCATCGTGGAGTCGCTGACCGACGAGTTCGACCTGGTCGAGGTGGCGCTGGCCGCGGTTCGGCTGGCACACGAGGCGACCTCGCCCGGCGCGGACGACGAGGAGGAGATCCCGCAGGTCCCGCTGCGCGGCGCGCGGGAGGCGCGGCCGGAGGGCGGCCGGGGTGAGCGGCGCGCCGGGCGGCCCCGCCCGGGCGGCACCACCCAGGTCTTCATCGGGCTGGGCCGGCGGGCCGGGGTGCGCCCGCAGGACCTGGTCGGCGCGATCACCGGCGAGACCCGGGTGAGCGGCCGGGACATCGGCTCGATCGAGATCGCCGACCGGTTCTCCCTGGTCGAGGTCCCGTACGCGGTGGCCGACGAGGTGATCGCGGGGTTGCGCGGCAGCACCATCAAGGGCCGCAAGGCGACCGTACGCCGGGATCGTGACGGTGACGGGGGCGGCGAGCGCCGCTTCGACGGGGCCGACCGCCGCGAGCGCCGGGACCGGGACTTCGGTGACCGGCGCGACCGGCGCTGACATACCGACGAGGCCCCCGCCGTTCCGGGTGGGGGCCTCGTCGCGTCCGGGCAGCGGTCAGTCGGCCGGCTCCCCGGTCACCCGTTCGGCGTGCTCCTGCTGCACGGCGCGAGCGGTGGTGAGGAAGTCGACGATCGTCTCGAGCTGTCGGTGGTCGTACCGCGTCAGCGCCCGCAGGCCGGCCTCTCCGACCGGCCGGTAGATCCTCCGCTCGGCCGCCCGGGCCGCCTCGGTCGCCTCGACCAGCACCCGGCGCCGGTTGGCGGCGTCCCGGGTACGCGCCACCAGGCCGGCTCGTTCCAGCCGGTCGATGACCGTGGTGGTGGCCGCCGGGCTGAGCCGCAGCGCCGCCGTCAACTCGCCGGCCGTCACCGGCCCACAGCCGAGGACGACGTCCAGCGCCCGCAGATCCGTCCGGTTGATCCCCAGCCGGCCGGCGGCCGCCTCGTCGAAGGCGTCGAAGCTCTGCTGCAGCAGCCGGATCTCCCGAGCCACCCGGTGCACCAGCTCATTTTTCGACATTCGAATCTTCCTGCTAACTTAGATTTCGGCATTCGAACTTTAGCAGGGAGTGACCATGACCGAGGACGACCGCAGGGAGATCCGCGAGCTCTTCGACCGGCTGCTGCGGGCGTGGACCGACAACGACGCGGTCGCCTACGGCGCCTGCTTCACCGAGGACTCCGACTACGTGTCGTACGACGGCACCCGGGCGACCGGCCGGGCGCCGATGCAGGAGGCGCACGACCGGCTGTTCCGGGGCGTCCTCGCCGGGTCTGCGCTGGTCGGCGAGGTGGAGTCGATCCGGGCGGTGACCGCCGACGTGGCGATCGTGCACGGCACCGGCTCGGTGCTGATGCCCTGGCGTTCGCGCCTGCCGCGCCGCCGGCTGTCCCGGCAGACCCTGGTCGCCGTGCGAACGGCCGCCGGGTGGCGGTTCACCGCGCTGCACAACGGCCGGGTCCGTCCGGTGCGGATTCCCGCGCCGGACTCGGCGCCCGCCCGGCTGTCGCAAGCCATGGCCCGTTGTGCGCGCGGGCTCGGGCTCGGCCGCACCGGCGCCACCGCCTAGCACGGGGCCCCTGTCGTCCGTTCCGACGACAGGGGCCCTGCGTGCAGCGGCTACGGCGCGGCTGCGCCGGAGCACGCTTTCGGCAGGCTCAGGCGGCGGCCAGCGCCGGTCCGTCCAGCGACTCCTGGTCGATCTCGGCCGGGCGCAGCGCCAGGGCGAGCACGTCGGCGACGTCGGCCAGGGTGTGGATGGTCAGCGCCTCCCGCACCTCGGTGGGCAGGTCGTCCAGGTCCGGCTCGTTGCGGGCCGGGATGATCACCTCGGTCAGGCCGGCCCGGTGCGCGGCGAGCAGCTTCTGCTTCACCCCGCCGATGGGCAGCACCCGCCCGGAGAGGGTGACCTCGCCGGTCATCCCGAACTCGGGGCGGACCGGCCGGCCGCTGGCCAGCGACGCCAGGGCGGTGACCATGGTGATGCCGGCGCTGGGGCCGTCCTTGGGCACCGCGCCCGCCGGCACGTGCAGGTGGATCCGCCGCCCGGCCAGGGCGTTCGGGTCCAGCCCGAGGCGACGCCCGTTGGAGCGCAGGTAGGACAGGGCGATGTGCGCGGACTCCTTCATCACGTCGCCGAGCTGGCCGGTCAGGGTCAGCCCCGGCTCGCCCTCCATGCTGGTCGCCTCGATGAAGAGCACGTCGCCGCCGGCGCCGGTGACCGCCAGACCGGTGGCCACGCCGGGCACCGCGGTCCGCTCCGCCGACTCCGGGGTGAACTTCGGCCGGCCCAGGTAGCGGGCCAGGTTGCCGGTGTCCACCCGGACCGGCGTCGGGTCGGTGGCCAGGGCCACCGCCACCTTGCGCAGGATCTTGGCGAGCGCCCGCTCCAGCTGCCGTACGCCGGCCTCGCGGGTGTACTCCCCCGCGATCCGGGCGAGGGCCTCGTCGGCCACGGTCACCTCGTCGGCGGTCAGCCCGGCCCGCTCCCGCTGCCGGGGCAGCAGGTGGTCCCGGGCGATGGCCACCTTCTCGTCCTCGGTGTACCCGTCCAGGGTGACCAGTTCCATCCGGTCCAGCAGCGGGCCGGGGATGGTCTCCACCACGTTCGCGGTGGCCAGGAAGAGCACGTCGGACAGGTCGAGGTCGACCTCCAGGTAGTGGTCCCGGAAGGTGTGGTTCTGCGCCGGGTCGAGCACCTCCAGCAGCGCCGCGGCCGGGTCGCCGGCGTAGCCGGCGGCCAGCTTGTCCACCTCGTCGAGGAGCACCACCGGGTTCATCGAGCCGGCCTCGCGCAGCGCCCGGACGATCCGGCCGGGCAGCGCGCCGACGTACGTGCGCCGGTGGCCGCGGATCTCGGCCTCGTCGCGCACGCCGCCCAGGCTGACCCGGACGAAGTTGCGCCCCAGCGCCCGGGCGATCGACTCGCCGAGGCTGGTCTTGCCGACGCCGGGCGGGCCGGCGAGGGCGAGCACCGCGCCGGAGCCGCGCCCGCCGACCACGCCGAGGTTGCGCTCGGCGCGACGGTTGCGCACCGCGAGGTACTCCAGGATGCGGTCCTTCACGTCGGCCAGGCCGGCGTGGTCGGCGTCGAGCACCGCGCGGGCCGCGGCCAGGTCGGTGTTGTCCTGGGTACGCGTGTTCCACGGCATCTCGAGCACGGTGTCCAGCCAGGTGCGGATCCAGCCCGCCTCCGGGGAGGCGTCGCTGGCCTGCTCCAGCTTGCCGACCTCGCGTAGCGCCGCCTCGCGGACCTTCTCCGGCAGGTCGGCGGCCTCGACCCGGGCCCGGTAGTCGGCCGAGCCGTCCGGCTCGTCCTCGCCGAGTTCCTTGCGGATCGCGGCGAGCTGCTGGCGGAGCAGGAACTCCCGCTGGGACTTCTCCAGCCCCTCGCGGACGTCGTTGTTGATCTGCTCGGTGACCTCCTGCTCGGCCAGGTGGTCCTTGACCCAGCCGACGAGCAGCTCCAGCCGGGCGGTGACGTCCGGCGCGGCGAGCAGTTCGGTCTTCTGGGCGAGGCTGAGCCAGGAGACGTAGCCGGCCGAGTCGGCCAGCTCGGACAGGTCGGTCATCCGCTCGATCGCGTCGATGACCTGCCAGGCCCCGCGCTGCTGGAGCACCGAGGTCATCAGGGCGCGGTACTCGCGGGCGAGTTCCCGGGCCCGGCCGGCGGGGGCGGGTTCGTGCAGTTCGGTCGCCTCGACCCAGAGGGCGGCGCCGGGCCCGGGCACGCCCGAGCCGATCCGCGCCCGGGACAGGCCGCGGATGACGGCGGCGGGCTCGCCGCTGGGCAGCCGGCCGACCTTCTCGATGGTGGCCACCGCGCCAACCGGGCCGTACTCGCCGTCGATGCGGGGCACGGCGAGCAGCTTGCGGTCGCCGGTGGCGCGGGCCGCGTCCACGGCGGCCTGGGTGGTCGGGTCGAGGGTCACCGGGATGACCATGCCGGGCAGGAGCACGGCGTCGGTCAGCGGAAGTACCGGAAGAGTTGCCATCGAACACCTGCTATCGCGTTGTCTTGAGCCTGTCTCGCTCAAGTAACAAAGCGTTCCCCTTGTTCCGGCGTGTGACCCAGAGCACAATCCGGCGTCGGGCGGGCGGGTGGCCCGAGCAGGTCCCGCAGCAGCCCCGCGCCCCCGGCGAGGGCGACCGCGAGCGGGATCGCCAGGCTGATCAGGGCCAGCGCGGCGACGGTCGGGCCGGGCATCCCGGCGAGCCCGGCGACCACGGTCAGCGTGGTGAAGACGAGCAGCTTGACCCGGGTCCGGGCGACCGGCAGCGGCCAGATCTCCGGGGTGCGCGCGGCGGACGGCATCGGTTCCCCTTCCGGTTCGGTGGTCAGAGCAGGAGCAGCAGGCCGGCGCCGACGGCCGCCGCCGGAATGGTGGTGATCACGGTGGCCAGCGCGGCGGAGTGCCGGCGCATGGCGGCGAGCGGGATCAGCGCGTCGCCGTCCTGGCTGATCGCGTTGGCCACCAGGGTGGGCAGCGGCAGGCCGCCGCTGACGTAGAGGCCGGTGAAGACGATCTGCACGGCGCAGCCCGGGATGAGGCCGACCGCCGCGCCGACCAGCACGCCGAAGATCCCGGTGAGGGCGAGTTCCGAGCCGTCGAAGCCGGTGCTGGTGGTGATCACCTGCCAGGCGAGGTAGGCCACCGCCACCCAGACCGTCACGAAGGACGCCTCGTGCGCGCTGTGCCGCAGGGTCTCCCGGAACGACCGGGCCTGCGCGGTCTCCAGGGTGTCGTCGGCCAGCCGCCCCCGCCCGGCGGCGAAGATCAGCATGGCGGTCAGCGTGCCGAGCACGCCCAGCGCGAGGTACGGGTCGACGCCACCGAGCCAGTCGGTCAGCACCCCCGGGTCGACCATCTGGAAGACCACCGGCACCGACACCAGGAACGCCGGCGTGGTCAGTCCCCAGAACGCGGCGGACGCCGGCACCCGGGGCAGCAGCCCGCCGAGCAGCCGGCGGGTACCGGCGAGGTCGGGTCCGCCGGCCGCGGCCAGCCCGGCCGGCGCGGCGGCCACGGCGGCGGCCGGGGCGACCGCGGGACGGCGCCGCGCGGCGCGGGCGGGGTCGATGCCGAGCGCGTCGACGACGTAGCCGGTGACCAGGCCGACCGCGAAGAGCAACAGGTGGATCTGGAGCGCGAAGAGCGGGTTCCAGGCGATCACCACCCAGGACGAGTCGCCCATGGTGGCCGCCAGCGCGGCGACCACGGTGCCGAAGGAGACCTTCCCCCGGGCGTAGAGCGGCATCAGGATGATCGCCCCGCCGCAGCCCGGGCTGACCCCGAGCAGCGCACCGACCAGCGGGCCGAGCCGGCGACGGCGGGTCAGCCCGTCGGTGACCCGGTCGCCGTAGCGCCAGCGCAGCCAGCCGAAGAGCGCGACCAGCACGGCGACGTAGACGCCCACCTGCATGAACGCGTCCGCGAGCGGGCGGAGCACGAGTTCGGTCACGGCACACCTCCTCCGGGTACGGGCGCCGCCGGACCGTCCGCCGCTCGCGGACGGTCCGGCGGTGCGGCGTCAGGTGATCTTGCTCTTGACCTTGTTGACGACCCCGCCGGCGACACCCGGGTTGGTGCCGTACAGCCGCGGATCGCCGGGCGGGAGCACCGGCTCGGGCGCGTGCGCGCGCGGGCTGTGGTCGTAGCGGAACTCGCCCTTGCCGTCCGGCGCCGGCCCGGAGGCCCAGCGCCCCTCGGCCGCGTCACCGCCCGGCGAGAAGTCGAGGTAGGTGTAGCTGAACTGCTCGGTGAACTCCTTCGAGTCGGGGAAGGCGTCCGGCACCGGCATCTCCTCCAGGCCGTCCTCCTTGAGCTGTTCGATGGCCGCCAGCCACATGTTCTGGTGCATGGTGTCGCGGGCCAGCAGGAAGCGCAGCATCTGCTTGACGCCCGGGTCGTCGGTCATGTTGAACAGCCGGGAGACCTGGAGCCGGCCCTGCGCCTCCGCGGTGACGTTGAGCTGGAAGTCGGCCATCAGGTTGCCGCTGGCGGTGATGAAGTTGCCGTTCCACGGCACGCCGTTGCTGTCGGTGGGCAGCGCCCCGCCGCCGCCGTGGATGAAGTGCGCCGGGTTCGAGCCCCCGTAGATCGCCCCCACCATCGGGTTGTCGTCGGCGGCCTCCTGCAGCGACAGCGGCGCGTTCTCCAGCAGCCGGGTGATCATGGTGGCGATCATCTCGACGTGGCCCATCTCCTCGGTGCCCACGTCGAGGAACAGGTCCTTGTACTTGCCGGGCAGCCGGCAGTTCCAGCCCTGGTAGAGGTACTGGTTGGCGACGGTCATCTCGCCCCACTTGCCGCCCAGGATCTCCTGGAGCCGGCGGGCGAACGCGGCGTCCGGGCCGTCCGGCTTGGCCTCGAACTGCAGGTCCTTGACGTGGCTGAACACGGGTCCTCCTCGGTGCCACTGGTTCGGTACCGAGGGCATTTCCCCCGACGCTGACCCGCCCGGGCCAACCGACGGCCCCGCCGGGTCAGGTCGTCGGACCGACCCCGGGCAGCAGCACCTCCAGCGCCACCCCGCGCGGCCGCAGCCGGTGCACCCGCACCCGGCCGCCGTCGGTGGCCACCAGCCGCCGGACGATCCACAGCCCCAGGCCGGACATCCCGGCGGCGGGCACGGGCCGGCGCAGCGCCGCGAGCAGCGCGCCGTCCACCCGGCCCTCGTCGACGACCAGGATGCTCAGTCCGGCGCGGCGCAGCGAGGCGTAGATGCCGATCCGCCCCTCGGCCGGCCCGTGCCGCAGCGCGTTCTGCACCAGGTTCTCCAGCACCTGCCGGGTCCGGCGCTCGGGCACCGGGCAGCCGCCGGCCCGGCGGGTG
This sequence comes from Micromonospora sp. LZ34, assembly GCF_052981855.1. Taxonomy (NCBI): domain Bacteria; kingdom Bacillati; phylum Actinomycetota; class Actinomycetes; order Micromonosporales; family Micromonosporaceae; genus Micromonospora; species Micromonospora sp. LZ34. The sequence continues at coordinate 176,669 of NZ_JBRIQN010000007.1, read as the reverse complement.
ACCCGCACCCGCCGCCGGTGCTCGGGCACCAGGACGGCGACCCCGCGGAGGATCTCCGCCAGCGGCGCGGTCGTCACCTCGGGCTGCGCCGCGCGGGTCAGGGCGCCCGTGCTGGCCGCCGCGTCCCGGAGCAGGTCCTGCAGGTGTACGGCCTGGTCGCGGGCGAGTTCGCTGATCGCCCGCCGGTCGTCGCCGGTCAGCTCGCGGCGGTCGTCGGCCAGGGCCCGGGTCAGCGAGGTGAGGGTGCTGACCGGCGTGCGGAACTCGTGGCAGAGCACCCGCAGCAGCAGTTCCGGGTCGGCCGCGCCGGGTGGCCCGCCCGGGCCGCTCCGTCGGAACCCCCGCATCAACCCCTGCAACCCGTGCCGTCCGCGCATCCGTCCGCCTCCCCCTCGTCCGGCCACCGCCGCATGATCGGTACCCGCTCGGGAAGGGTCCAGACATGCTCAGCTCCCCCACCCTCCGGCTGGCTGTGGTCGACGACCACCCGCTCTTCGTCCGGGGGCTGGAGCTGCTGCTTCCCGCCAGTACCGGCGGCCGGGCCGAGGTGGTGGGTTCCACCGGCGACGCGTCGGCGGCCGCCTCGCTTGTCAGCCGGTGCCTCCCGGACCTGGCCCTGGTCGACCTGCACATGCCCCCGCCCGGCGGGATCCGGGCGGTGGCCGCGATCCGCCGGACGAATCCGCGGGTGCGGGTGGTGGCGATGTCCGGCAGCGACGACCCGGCGCCCGCGCTGGACGCGCTGCGGGCCGGCGCCGAGGGTTTCCTGCCCAAGAGCGCCGAGCCGGAGGAACTGCTGCCGCCGCTGCTGGCCATCCTCGACGGGTGGGCGGTGCTGCCGAGCGACCTGCTGCGGGCGCTGCTCCGGCCGTCCCGCACCACCCCGGTCGACCTCGACGGCGAGGAGCGGCGGTTGCTCCAGGCGATCGCCGCCGGGCGGAGCACGCTGGAGATCGCCGACCAGTTGCACGTCTCGGAACGCACCGTCAAACGGATGACGGCCACGCTGCTGCGCAAACTACGGGTGTCCAGCCGGGCGGAGGCCGCCGCGCTCGCCGGCCACGCCGGTCTGCTCGGTGAGTGAACGGACCTCTTTCCCGCCGCTCCGCTTTTCGCGGAAACGCGACCCGCCGAAATGAAAACGGCGGAATTGTTGCGGATATGGCGCGGGATGGGTCAAACTTTGACCACACCCCGCCGCACACAGGGAGTAATCGGCGATGGCAAGAAAAGTAATCACGGTGCTGACCGACGATCTCGACGGCGGAAAGGCCGACCGGACGGTCGAGTTCGGTCTCGACGGCGTGGCATACACCATCGACCTCTCCGACGAGAACGCGGGAGTCCTCCGTAAGGCGCTGGACGCCTACATCAGCGCCGGCCGGCGCATCGGCCGGGGCGCCGTCGACACCGGCCGGGCGCCCCGTCGGGCGGGCGGAACCGGCGGCGCGGGAATGGATCGCGAGCAGAACCGCGCCATCCGCGAATGGGCCGCCAAGCACGGCTACAAGATTTCCGAGCGGGGCCGGATCCCGGTCGAGGTCGTCGAGGCGTACAAGAACCGCTGAGCGGAGGCGGGACCGGGTCCCGCTGGCGGGGTCGGGCTGACGCCCGGCCCCGCTTCCTGCTGTGCGAGCCGGGGCCACTGGCCGGGTCTGCCCGTACGGCAGCCGGCCCTTGCCGCGCCGGGGCGGTGCGGGACGTACGCCCCGCACCGCCCCGGCCACCCGGTCGGTCAGTTGACCTCGATGCGCACCGCGTCGAAGGCCGGGGTCTGGTTGGCCCGCTCCATCATCGGGATCCGGTGCGAACCGTCACCGGCCCAGACCGCGCACTGGGCGGTGCCGGACTCGGGCAGCCCGGGGACCTGGATGGTCACCTCGTCCGGCTCGGCGCCGCCGCGGCTGTCCTCGGTGGCGACGAAGAACGCGGGCACCTCCTGGGGCGCCGGCGGCTGCTCGAGGCTGTCCAGCATCCGGCAGGCGGTGTGGAAGTGGCCCCGGACCAGGCCCTGCTCGTTGAGCAGCGAGCTCTCCACGTAGTAGCCGCCCTGACCGGCGGCGAGGAAGCGGTCGCGGACCAGGTTCCGGGTGGAGACCCGGAGGGTGAACGGCTGGTTCGCACCCACCTGCTCGGGGAAGTCGGTGATCAGCAGCGACGGGTTGTTCGCCGCGGCGCCGACCTCGCCGAACGCGGTGCTGACGCAGCGGTTGCCGTTCTGGAAGCCGTCGTGCGGCTGCAGCTGGCTGTCGTCGCAGTCGTTCGCCAGGACGCCGAGCCCGGCACCCGGACCGCCGTTGTTCCCCCCGTTGTTGCCCCCGTTGTTCCCGCCGGTGTTTCCGCCGTCGTCGCCACCGTTGTCGCCACCACCGGAGTTGCCGCCGTTGCCGGTCGGCTGCACCTGGCACTCGGCGAGCTGACGCAGCCCCTGCGGGCGCGGACCGAACCGGTCCATCACGATCGTGATCCGGTCCAGCGTCGCCCGGCGCTTGCCGGCCAGCGGCTGCAGGATCGAGTTGCGGATGAAGGCTTCGCCCCGGTCGCCCTCGGCGGCCAGCCGGCGGTCGGCCTCGGCGATCTGGTTCTGCAGCAGGTTCAGGTTGCGGTCCACCTCCGCCCGGGCCCGGGCGGGCACCTGCGGGAGCCGGCCGGCCACGTCGGGGCAGGCGACCGCGGAACCGCCGTTGGGCGCCTCGCCCTCACGGACCTCCTGGCACTCCTCCACCGTCTGCTGCCCGTCGCCCCAGTGGTTGCGGACCCACCGGCCGTTCTGCCAGGTACGCGTGGTGCCGTCCCGCCCGCTCGGCGCGGTCGCCCCGGGGCTGGGCGCCACGCAGGCCGCGGCCGCCGGCCGCGTCCGGTTCGACCGCCGGTCCTCGGCCGACGAGATCTGGGTCACGGCGACCACTCCGCCGAAGACCGCGAGCGTGCCGACGACGGCCAGCAGACGCTTGCTCCGCGCGTTACCGGATGACCGGCGCGCCCGTGTGGACCTGCGCATCGAATTGCACTCCTTCTCGATCCGGTAGTTGATTCGTGACCTCGGCGGACCGACGGAATTGAGGCGGCACGCCCCGACGGAAACCGTCCGGACGGACCGGTGGCATGTCGACGACCGACGATGCCCTTTCCGCACCGTCTCCCGCGTCCCGGGACCGGATGGGGAGATCCTGTCCATTCCCGCAGGAGTACGAAGCGGCAGCCGCCACGGTTCAAAGCGGATCGGACAAAAATTCACACCTGGTCACGGCGACCATGTCCGGGTGTCGGACGGACCGGTTCGCGACGGAGCCGGGCGGCCGGAGAGGGCTCCGGCGGAAAGGGCCGGGCGGGCCGGCGACGGCCCCCGGCCGGACAGCCGGAAATGGTGCGGGGGCGACGCTCTTGGTCAGTCGTTGCGTCCCAGGTCGACGATCGGGCACCGGCTGCGATCGTGCCGGCGGAGACGGTCGGGCCCGGCGCCCGGGGCGACCGTGCGGACGCGCGCCCGGAGGGACGGATCAGTCCGCGCAGAGGTGGTCGAAGGCGAAGCCGTTCTCCAGCTCGTCGCGTCGCGCCCGCAGGCCGCGGATCTCGGCGCGCAGCTCGTCCCGGGAGACCAGGGCCGGCGTACCGCCCTCCGGCTCGGCCAGCCACTGGCCGACGGCGACCGCCGCCAGGTCCTCGGCGAGCCGGGCGGCGTCCACCCCGCAGGAGAACCGGTGCTCCCACACCGACACCCGCTCCACCAGGCAGGCGCCGGGACGCACCTCGACCCAGCTCCAGCCCTCGGCCGGCCCGTCCTTCCACCGCACGTGCAGCCCGCGCACGATCGGGTCGGCCAGCCGGCGCGACACGTACGCCTCCACCGCCGCCGCCCGGGCCAGCGCGCCGAGATCGTTGACGTGACCGGTGCGGCCGTCCGGCAGCCGGCCGAGGATGTCCCGGAACCCGACCGCGGCCTCTCCCGGCTCGCCCGGCGCGCCGCCCTCGGCGTAGCCACGCGCGTCGATCACGTACGCCACGATCCGCCGGCCGTGGTCGGCGGCCCGCAACGTCGGCGACTCGATCCGCAGCACCTCCAGGCCGACGGCCGCGCCGACCGCGTTCTTCATCCGCTCGGTGCGCTGGGCGGCGGAGCCGGCCGGCGCGGGCGGGCCGATCTCGACGGCGAACAGCGGCCGGCCGCTGTCGCCGGCGCAGACCACGAAGTCGAAGCCCTCGCGGATGGCCGTGCTCCACTGGTGGCCGGTGATCCCCGGCGGACGGCGCTGCACCAGCTCGCCCATCCTGCGGTCGGCGTGCACGACCTGCCCGCCCCGGGTGAGCACCGGGGCACGGCCGTCGTCCGTCGGGATCGCGCGCAGCCAGGAGGCGTGGTCACTACCGGTGCTCGTCATCGCCTGATCCATCCGTCGTCCGTGGGCCGGCCCGAGTCTAGGCCGTCGATCATGGTCGTCGCCCCGTCGGTGCGGCCCGGCCGGGCAAAACCGGTTGAGCCGCGCGGGCCGGCCCCGGTGGGATGGGCCGGTGACCGCCTTCCTCACCACCGCGCGGCTGGCGCTGCGCTTGTTCACCCCGGCCGACGCGGACCTGCTGGTCGACCTGGACAGCGACCCCGAGGTGATGCGCTATCTGACCGGCGGCCGGCCAACCCCGCCGGAGGTGGTCCGCGGGCGGACCCTGCCGGCGATCCTCGCGCTCTACCGGCGGCCGCCGGGGCTCGGCTACTGGGCGGCCGTGGACCGGGCCACCGGCGACTTCCTGGGCTGGTTCGAGTTCCGGCCGGTGCGCGACGGCGACGTCCGCGAGGTGGAACTCGGCTACCGGCTGCGCTGCTCGGCGTGGGGCGCCGGCCTCGCCACCGAGGGCTGCCGGGCGCTGGTCGACAAGGGCTTCGCAAAGCTGGGCGTGGAGCGGGTCACCGCGAACACCATGGCGGTGAACCTGGCCTCGCGGCGGGTGATGGAGAAGGTCGGCCTGCGGCACGTGCGCACGTACCACGGCGACTGGCCGGAGCCGATCGACGGCTCCGAACACGGCGAGGTCGAGTACGCCCTCACCCGCGAGCAGTGGCGCGTCGACCGCGACGGCGTCGGCCCGGTGGCCGGCCGGGCCGACTGAGCACCCGCGGCGACCGGGCCCACGGTCGGGCGGTCACCTCAGCGACGGACCGGCAGGGACGGCCGCCGGTGGGCCGCCGCCCCGTGCGGGCCGCCGACCCGGCGCCGCCGGGGGTGTCACTGGGCGCCCATCACCAGGCCCTCGATGGTGTGCTTCTGCCGGATCGGCACCAGCGCGTCGACCACCGGACACGGCAGGTGGGCGCGGACCAGCTCCGGCAGGCTCTCCCAGTAGCCCCGGGTGACCGCCATGTCGTGGTGGCCGGCGTTGCCGGCGCCGGGCGCGTCCACGCCGAGCACCAGCACCGGACGGGCCAGCGACGACACGTTCGGGGTGCCGCGGTGGATGGTCAGCGCGGAGCGCGCGGAGATGTCGCCCCGCTGCGGGTACTTGCGCGCCGCGCGCCGCTCGTAGCGCGGATAGCGCTCCTTCGGCGGGAACATCTCGTGGTCGAAGTCGCGGCCGTCGTCCCACTGGGTGCCCGGGGCGATCTCGAACGGGCCCATCTCTTCCACCGTGTCCACGGTGGTCAGGTTGAACGCGAGCGAGGTCAGCCGGCGCTGTCGACGGGTGTCCTCCGGCATCGGGAAGTCGCGGTGCCACGGCTGCAGGGCCGCACCCGGGAACGGGATGTCGAAGCCCAGCTCGACGATCTCGAAGTCGGGGCCGAGGACCGCCCGGCAGACCGCCACCACCCAGGGGTGGGTGACCAGGTCGACGAAGCCGCGCAGCTGTTCTGGGTGAATCTCGACGTACCAGCGCTCCGGACCCCGCCCGACCGCGCCGTCCGGCCGGGAGCGCGCCTCGTGGAAGGCCGCGTCGATGTCCTCCCCGACCCGGTCCACCCAGTCGACGGCGAACGCGCCCCGGCACGCCGTGATCCCGTCGCGGTAGAGGTCGCCGAGCGCCTCGACGGGCACGTCGTCGTCCGGGAACCGGTCGGTGCCGCTCGACGCGGCGCGGTTGTCGGGCTGCCCGGCGCGCGGCGCGGGTGGACCGGAGTGGGGCCTCATCGGGTACCTCCCTGGTGGGGACGGGGCGAGTATTCCAACGTTGTAGAAGACTGACAAGAGCGCCGCGTGCGACGTGCTCGGGCGTCCCCGAGCCGGCACCCGGGCGGACGGGGCGGCCGGCGCGGGCCGGGGCCGGCGGGCCCGGCATGATCGACCGTGACGGGCGCGGACGAGGGGGTACGGGATGCGGGTGGTGTCGCTGGTGCCGTCGCTGACCGAGGCGGTGGCCCGCACCCTGCCCGGGCTGCTGGTCGGCGCCACCGACTGGTGCACCTACCCGGCGGGGCTGGACGTGTCCCGGGTCGGCGGCAGCAAGTACCCGGACCTGGACCGGGTGCTCGCCCTGCGGCCGGATCTGGTGCTGCTCAACGTGGAGGAGAACCGCCGCGCCGACGCGGACGCGCTGGCCGCGGCCGGGGTGCCGGTGCGGATCACCTACCCGCGCACCGTGGACGGGGCGCTGGACGAGCTGGCCGCGCTGCTGGGTGAGCTGGGCGCGCCGGCGGAGCCCGACTGGCTGGTCGCCGCCCGCCGGGCCTGGGCGGAGCTGCCCGCGGCGGTGGCCCGCCGGGCCGTGGTGCCGGTCTGGCGGAAACCGTGGGTGGTGCTCGGCGGCGACACCTTCGCCGGTGACGTGCTGAGCCGGCTCGGCGTACGCAACGTCTACGCGGACCACGCCGACCGCTATCCCCGCCCGGGCCTGGACGAGCTGCGCGCGCACGCGCCCGACCTGGTGGTGCTGCCCGACGAGCCGTACCGCTTCACCGCGGGAGACGGGCCGGAGGCGTTTCCCGGCGTCCCCTGCGCCCTGCTCTCCGGACGGCACCTGACCTGGTACGGCCCGTCGCTCGCCGAGGCGCCGGCGGTGCTGGCCGCCCAGCTGGCCCGACCGGTGGTGCACCCGGCCGGGTGAGCGCCGGCCGCGCACCGGGTGGCTCAGCCTCCCGCGTGCCGGCGTTCGCGCCGCACGGCGGCCACGCTCCAGCTGATGGAGACCGAGAGGGTCAGCACCACCACGGCCAGGGTGATCCAGATCGGCAGCTTGCCCACCGGGGTCTCGGCCAGCATCAGCTTCAGGCCGGCGAAGGCCAGCAGCACGGCCAGCCCGTACCGCAGGTAGCCGAAGTGGCGCAGCAGGCCGGCCAGGCAGAAGTAGAGGCTGCGCAGGCCGAGCACGGCGAAGGCGGTGGCCGTCCAGACGATGAACGTGTTGGTGGTGATGGCCAGGATCGCGGCCACCGAGTCGATCGCGAAGATCACGTCGGTGGCCTCGATCGCGACGATTGCCACCAGCAGCACGGTGGCGTGCCGTCGGCCGCGTACCCGGACGGTGAACCGGCTGCCGTGGAAGCGCGGCTCGGTCGGCACCAGCCGGCGGAACAGCTTGACCGCCACGTTGTGGTCCGGGTCGACGTCCGGCTCGCCGCGCACCGCCAGCCGCCAGCCGGTCCAGATCAGGAAGGCACCCAGGACGAACCCGAGCCAGGCCAGCCGGTGCAGCAGTTCCGCACCGGCGAAGATGAAGACCAGCCGGAAGCCGAGCGCCCCGATCACGCCCCAGAACAGCGCCTTGTGCTGGTAGCCGGGGGGCACCCGGAAGTAGTTGAAGAGCAGCGCGAAGACGAAGACGTTGTCCACCGACAGCGCCTTCTCCAGCAGATAGCCCGAGTAGTAGGCCAGCGCCGGCTCACCGCCGCGCCAGAGCCAGACCAGCAGGCCGAAGGCGAGCCCGGCGGTGATCCAGACGGCGCTCCAGACCAGCGCCTCCCGCAGCTCGATGACGTGGTCGTCGCGGTGCGAGAACATGTCCACCGCCAGCATGACGGCGAGCACCGCGGCGACCGCCGCCCAGGCCCACAGCGGTGCCGTGAACGTCGCCTCGTCCACCCGGCGCCCTCCGCATCCGTGACGGCGGCTCTGTGCACCCGTGACGCGGGGCGACGGCACCGGACCGCGTCGTATCCGAGCCTAGGCGAGCGGCCGGACGGCCGGCGGCGGTCCGGCGAAGTCCGCCGGGACGCCACGGGCCGCGCCCACGAAGGGGGGCCCGTGGCGTGCTGAGGCCACCGGGGTGACCGTGCGTCGGATCGTGCACCGGGCCGGACGGGCCCGGGGTGAGAGGGGTCGAAGGTCCCGGTGCGGACGGGCCCGGTCGGCCCTGATCGCCACCCGCCGGGGGAAGTCCAATGGAGATGCCACCGGGAAGCGCGGTGCGAGGCACAGGAAGGGACGTGGCGACGATGACCGCGACGACCAGGCGGACCACCGCCGAGACCACCGCTGCAGCGACCCGTCACGGGACGCCGGTCACCGGGACCCGCCGGGCGCGGGCCACCCGATACCTGCTCGCCGGCATCCGCCTGGCGCTGGGCTGGGTCTTCCTCTGGGCCTTCCTGGACAAGCTCTTCGGCCTGGGCCTGGCCACCGAGACCAAGAACGCCTGGCTTGACGGGGGCAGCCCCACCACGGGCTTCCTCGCCTTCGGCTCCGCCGGCCCGTTCCAGGGGTTCTACCAGGGCATCGCCGGCGCGGCCTGGGCCGACTGGCTCTTCATGACCGGTCTGGCGGCGATCGGCACCGCCCTCGTCCTCGGCATCGGGATGCGCGTCGCCGCCGCGGCCGGCGGGCTGCTCCTGGTCATGATGTGGACGGCCGTCCTGCCCCCGGAGAACAACCCGTTCATGGACGACCACCTCGTCTACGCCGCGGTGCTCGCCGTGCTCGCCCTGGTCGACGCCGGCGACACCTGGGGCCTCGGCCGGGTGTGGGCCCGGCTCCCGATCGTCCAGCGTACGGCTGGCTCCGGTAGCCACCGGCACACCCCCTCGGCGGGCGTCACCACCGGTGACGCCCGCCGAGCGGGTTCGCGCGCCGGCCGGTTCCCCGCCGGCTGGCCGGGCGGTCCGCCGGTGCCGGCGGCCCGGGTCGCGGGACCGCCGGGCATCGGCGGACCGCTATCCGGCAGGATCGGCGGTGACCGGACATCACGACCAGTACGGCAGGAGACTCCCGAATGAACCAGGCAGCAGGCGCCCGCTCGGGCAAGCCCGAGGTGGGTCCGATCGAGGGCGCGCCGCCGGCCGACCTCGTGATCGAGGACATCAGCGTCGGCGAGGGCCCGGAGGCCCAGCCGGGTCAGCGGGTCAGCGTCCACTACGTCGGGGTGGCGCACTCCACCGGCCGCGAGTTCGACGCGTCGTGGAACCGCGGTGAGGCGTTCGAGTTCCCGCTCGGCGGCGGCCGGGTCATCGCCGGCTGGGACCAGGGTGTGGCCGGCATGCGGGTCGGCGGCCGGCGGCGGCTGACCATCCCGCCGCACCTGGGCTACGGCGACCGGGGCGCCGGCGGCGTCATCAAGCCGGGCGAGACGCTGGTCTTCGTCGTCGACCTGCTCGGCGTCCGCTGACCGACCGAGCCCGCGGTCGGGGTCGGCGATCCGTCGTCGGCCCCGACGGCCGTCGGGCCGCGCTCAGCAGGCCACGAGCTCCCGGTCGGCGCACGGGTCGACGATCGGGATGACCCGGTACAGCCCGGTGGCGCGCAGCACCCGGCGGACCGTCGGGTCGGGGCCGACCAGCACCAGCTCGCCGCCGCGGGCGCGGATCCGCAGGTGCGCGGCGACCAGGGCGCGCACCCCGGCGGCCGAGAGCACGCGCACGCCGGAGAGATCCAGCCGCAGCACCGCGCGGGCCGGGGCGGCCCAGAGGGCGGACCGCAGCGCGCCGACGGTGGCGATGTCGACCTCGCCGCTCACCCGCACCTCCACCGCGTGGTCAGCCGTGCTGATCTGCACGTGCAGGCGGTCGCCGCGTTGTCCCATGCCGACGAATCTAGCCGGCACCACCGACAGTTCCGACCTGCCGCGGACCGAATCCGGGTACGCCCAGGGTTCGACCCCGAGGTCCGCGGTATCCTCCTCAGGGATGACCGCCGACGCCCGGCCGCCGCCGGCCGCCGGCCGGTCGGGGGCGACGCGAACGGCATCGGCGGGCGAGAATGGCCGGATGGCCGTCCCCCGCCCGCGCGCGCCCTGGTTGATCCGTCCCGTCCGCGAGCCGGCCACCGTTCCGCCGCCGCTGGACGGGCCGTGGGCCCCGACCGACGACCGGCTCGACTCGGTCGAGCTGCTGCCCCTGCCCGCTGGCGCGGCCGGCCCGGAGGACGTGCTCGTCGACCCCGCCGGACGGGTAATCAGCGGGGACGAGGGCGGCCGGCTCTGGTGGTGGCCGGTCAACGCGGCCCCGGGCACCGGCCCCCGGCTGCTCGCCGAGACCGGCGGCCGGCCGCTCGGCGTCGAGCTGGACCCGCGCGACGCCAGCCTGGTGGTCTGCGACGCGTACCGGGGGTTGCTGCGGGTGGCCCCGGACGGGGCGGTACGGGAGCTGACCGGCCTCGGGGAGCGGCCCCACCTCGCCGACAACGCCGCCGTCGCCCTCGACGGCACGGTCTACTTCACCGACTCGTCCCACCGCTTCCCGGTCTCGCACTGGAAGCGGGACCTGCTCGAGCACCGGCCGAACGGGCGGGTGCTGGCCTACCACCCGGGCAGCGGGCGCACCGAGGTGGTCCGGGACGGGCTGTACTTCCCCAACGGGATTGCGCTGACCCCGGACGAGTCGGCGCTCATGCTGGTGGAAACCGCCACCCACCGGCTGGTCCGGCTCACGCTGCCCGACGGCGAGCTGACCGTGCTGGCCGACCTGCCGGCATACCCGGACAACCTGACCGGGGTCGGCGACGGGACGTACTGGATCGCGCTGCCCAGCCCGCGGCTGCCGGCGATGGAGCGGCTGCTGCCCCACCCCCGGCTGCGCCAGCTGGTCGCGGTGCTGCCGGCCGCGGTGCAGCCGAAACCGCTGCGCTACGGCCTGGTCGCGCTGGTGGACGGCGCGGGGCGGGTGCTGCGTACGCTGCACGGCCCGCGCGGCGGGTACCACATGATCACCGGCGTCCGGCAGCACGGCGACCAGCTCTGGTTGGGCAGCCTCACCGGGACCGGGGTGGCCCGGGTGCCGCTGCGCTGATCGTCGTACCGCCTAGTGCGTGGCGGCGGGTACGCGGGACCGGCCCGGCACGGTGCCGGGCCGGTCCGCGTATCCCTGGATCAGCCGCCGGTCGCCGACGGCACGGGCGCCGGCGTTCCCCCGGCCACCGCGCCCGGGTGCGGCAGGTGGGTCGGAGCGGGCCCCAGCCCGGCCGGTACGGGCAGCGCGCTGCCCTTGGCGAACCGGTCCCAGCTGACGTTCCAGGCCGTCCAGCCGTTGCCCTCGTCCAGCTTGACCTCGGTGCCCTTGATGGTGACCAGGTCACCGACCTGGGTCACGCCCATCAGCCAGTCCGCGGCCTCGTTGGAGACGTTGGTGCAGCCGTGCGAGACGTTGGTGTTGCCCTGGTCCCCCACCGACCACGGCGCCGCGTGGATGAACTCACCGCCCCAGGTGAGCCGCTGCGCGTCCTCGACGTCGACCACGTAAGGGTCGGCCGAACCCCGGGTGTCGAAGGTCGTGTACTCGTGCTTCTCCATGATCACCATCTTGCCGCTGGAGGTCGGCGTGCTCGGCTTGCCCATGCTGACCGGGATCTTGCGGACGACCTTGCCGTCGCGTAGCACCGACATTTGCTTGGTGGCGTTGTCGATCTCCAGTGCCACCTGCCGGCCGATCTTCGAGGTGGCCCGCCGGTCCGCGTCGCCGACGTGCTCCCTGCCGATCGGCATGCCCTCCAGCCCGGCCCGGACGCTGATCGTGGTGCCCGGCCGCCAGAAATCGGGCGCCCGGTAATAGACCTGGCTGCCGTCGGACACCCACGACCAGGCTCCGGGCTGCGGCGGGTCCGTCTTCACGAACAAGCGCCGCTGCACATCCGCCCTGGCCTCTTTCGGAATGGGCGGGTCGAACGACACGGTTACCGGCATCGCGGTGCCGTATGTCCGATTACCGGCGAAATACAACGTACTGGTTATCGCCGGTTTCGACGATTTCGGCATGGTCGTGAAGGTGGTCTTGCGGGTGGTGGTGGCGCCGCGGTCGCCGGTGGCGGTCACCTCGGCGGTGTAGGTCCGCTTCGGCTGCAGTGTCGTGCTCGGCACCCAGCCCGAGCCGTCCTCCCGCGGCTCCGCCTTGACTTCCTTGCCCTTGTCGTCGGTGATTCGCACGGCGGTGACCCGGCCGCCCTTGACGGCGGTGCCCACCTCGGCGCTGACCGGGACGTCCCGGGCCCGGTCGGTGGGCGTCACACTCAACTCCGGCGGGGCCGCCCGGCCCTCGCCCGGTTTGCGGTCGGCGGTGCAGCCACCGAGGACCAACGGTGTGGCCGCGATGCTCACCGCCAGCAGCGCCAATCGCCGCCTCAACTCCATGATGCGTCCCCCCGTTTACGGCTTCCCTTCGCCACATTCTCTCCACCGTCCGGGGCTACGCGCGCAATTTCGACGGATTCGAAGAAGTGTTTGGTAACCCATGTTCCCGTGGTGTGCTTAATTGCCGGTAATTGAGCGGGGAGCCGACTGCCGCGGCGGATCGGCCCGTTCGACCCTCGCGCGCCCCGGCGGGACGGCCCGTCCCCTCCGGGCCCGACCGCTGCACCCTTCGCCGCTTCGCGGCCGGCGTCGGGATCGGCCCGGTCTGCACGGAATCAGCAGCCGACCCGCCGGCCGCGGAGAGTCGATCCGCGCGACCGGCGCCGATCGGGAGTGGACCACGGACGGAGCCGGCAGCGACCGGCTTTTGTCGGCGCGAGCAGAAGTTTCGTCAATCCCGACGAACCTTTGCCATCGATCGTCGACAAGGGTACGGTGACCAATCAGATCCAAAGTTGTCCATTGGTCGATCCGTTGCCCCGCCCCCTCCGGGCGGTCCGACCCACCGTCGGTGGGTCGGATCGCCGCGTCCTGACCGCGACCGCGCCGCCGGGCCCGCGCCCGGTCGGTCCGGCGTGCCCGGCGGACGGCCGGTCGGCCCGAACGGCCGGGCCCGCAACGCCCGGCAGGAAGGACCAGCACCATGGACGAACTCGAATCCCGGCCGCCGGCACCCGGCCGGGAGCCGGTCAGCCGGCGCGGCGTGCTGCGTGCCGCCACGGTCTCGGCCGCGGCGCTCGGCACCGCCGGGCTGCTCGGCGCACCCGCCGCGGCCGATTCCGGGCCGCACGGTCGGCGCCGGGTCCCGGCCGACCGGATCAGCATCCAGCTGTACACGCTGCGCGACCAGCTCGCCGCCGACCTGCCCGGGACGCTGGCCGCGCTGCGGCAGATCGGCTACCGCCGGGTAGAGCACGCCGGCTACGTCGGCCGGACGGCCGCCCAGTTCCGGGCCGCGCTGGACCAGGCCGGGCTGCGGGCCACCTCCGGGCACGTCGGTATCCCGCAACCGTTCGACCCGGACACGTGGGAGCAGGTGCTCGCCGACACCAACACGGTCGGCTGCCGCTACCTCGTGCACCCCTGGTTCGGGCTGGACGCCGAGGGCCGGCCGATCCGGGACCCGCAGCGCTACCGGGCGCTGGCCCACGACCTGAACCGCGCCGGGCGGATGGCCGAGCGGGCCGGGCTGCGGTTCGGCTACCACAACCACCAGTTGGAGTTCGTGCCGCTGACCGACGGGCGGACCGGGTTCGAGATCCTGGCCGACGAGACCGACCCCCGGCTGGTCCACTTCGAACTCGACCTGTTCTGGACCTGGCGCGGCGCCCGCGACCCGGTCGACGTGATCCACGCCCACCGCGGCCGGATCCGACAGGTGCACGTCAAGGACATGGACACCAATGCCAGCTTCGCCGACCTCGGCGACGGCCTGATCGACTTCGGCCGGATCTTCGCGCACGCCCGGGAGGCCGGGATCGAGGAGTACATCGTGGAGCGCGACGACGCGGGTACCCCGCCGCGCGCCCCCGCCGACGCCCTCGACACCGCCCGGGCCGGCTACGCCTACCTCGCCTCACTCCGCTACTGAACAACGACATCGGGGGACCGCCCAGATGAGAAGAGCCGCACTCCTGTCCGCCCTGGTGCTGGTGGCCGCCGGCCTCGCCGCGCCGGCCTCGCCGGTCGCCGCCGCGCCCACGCCGGCCGCCGCACCGCCCGACAGCAGCTTCCAGAAGGTCACGCTCAACGACTTCCCCGGCGAGCCGATGAGCCTCGCCGTTCTGCCCGACCTGCGGGTGCTGCACACCTCCCGCACCGGTGAGGTCCGCATCCACGACCCGCGTACCGGCCTGAACACCCTCGCCGCCGACGTGCCCGTGTACGAGCACGACGAGGAGGGCCTGCAGGGCATCGCGATCGACGCGGACTTCGCCCGCAACAAGTGGGTCTACCTGTACTACTCCCCGCCGGGGAACACGCCGGTCGACGACCCGGCGACGCCGGACGTCAACGAGGGGGATGCGCCGCTGGTCGGCACCGAGGCGGACTGGCAACGGTTCCGCGGCGTGCTGCGGCTGTCCCGGTTCAAGCTCGACGGGATGACGCTCGACCTGCGCAGCGAGCAGCGGATCATCGACGTGCCCACCGACCGGGGCATCTGCTGCCACGTGGGCGGGCAGATCGACTTCGACAGCAAGGGCAACCTCTACCTGTCCACCGGCGACGACACCAATCCGTTCTTCTCCGACGGCTACACCCCGATCGACGAGCGCGCCGACCGGAACCCGGCCTTCGACGCCCAGCGCACCTCGGCCAACACCAACGACCTGCGCGGCAAGCTGCTGCGGATCCGGGTCAACCCCGGCGGCGGCTACCGGGTTCCGGCGGGCAACCTGTTCCGGCCGGGCACCCCGAAGACCCGGCCCGAGATCTACGCGATGGGCCTGCGCAACCCGTTCCGGTTCGCCGTCGACCGACGCACCGACGACGTCTACCTCGCCGACTACTCCCCCGACGCCGGGTCGGCGAACCCGGACCGGGGACCGGCCGGACACGGCCGCTGGATGCTGGTCGACGAGCCGGCCAACTACGGCTGGCCGTACTGTGTCACGCCGACCATGCCGTACCGCGACTACGACTTCGCCACCGGCACGCCCGGGACCCACTTCGACTGCCGGCGGCCGGTGAACGACTCACCGCACAACACCGGGCAGCGCCGCCTGCCGCCGGTCGAGGCGCCGCAGGTCTGGTACCCGTCCGCGGCGTCCGGCGAGTTCCCGCAGCTCGGCACCGGCGGGATCGGCCCGATGGGCGGCCCGGCGTACGACTACGACGGGCGCAGCACCTCCCGGGTGAGGTGGCCCGCCTACTACGACGGGGTCCCGCTGTTCTACGAGTGGACCCGCGACTACATCAAGGAGTTCCGCCTCGACCGCTCCGGTGAGGTCGTCGACATCCGGCCGGTGGTGCCCTCGCTGGTGGTCGACAACCCGATGGACCTGGAGTTCGGCCCGGACGGCGCGCTCTACGTGCTCGAGTACGGCGACGGCTACTTCGCGGAGAACCCGGACGCCCAGCTGGCCCGGATCGACTTCGTCCGCGGCAACCGGACCCCGATCCCGAAGATCAGCGCCGACCCGACCGCCGGGCAGGCGCCGCTGACCGTCAACTTCTCCAGTGCCGGGACGGTCGACCCGGACGGCGACCCGCTGCGCTACGCCTGGGACTTCGACGCCGACGGTTCGGTCGACTCCACCGAGGCGAACCCGAGCTGGACCTACCGGAGCAACGGCTCGTACTCGCCGACGCTGAAGGTCACCGACCGCACCGGCCGGTCCGCGGCGGCCACCCTGCCGCTGCTGATCGGGCCGCGGGCGCCGATCGTGGAGTTCGTCGCGCCGGTGGCCGGTCAGCCGTTCGAGTTCGGGCAGACCGTCGCCTTCGAGGTCAAGGTCACCGACGACCGGCCGGTGGACTGCTCGCGGGTGCGGGTGACCTACATCCTCGGGCACGACGAGCACGGGCACCCGCTCTCCACCGCCTCGGGCTGCACGGGCACCATCACCACGTTCGTCGACGGCGGACACGGTGGCGCGCCCAACCTGTCCGCGGTCTTCGTCGCCGAGTACACCGACGCGCCGACCGAGCCGGACGTACCCCCGCAGACCGGGACGGCCACGGTGGTGCTGCACCCGACCTCGACCCAGTGACGCCAGGCCGGCGGCGGTCCCGGGCAACCGGGACCGCCGCCGGCGGCGTCAGGCCCCGCCGTCCTGGCCGTGGTTGCGTTCCCACCGGCCGCCCACCGGCGGGGTGTCCGCGCGGACGGCGGCCTCGGCGTTGCCGACGAGATCGTTCTCCTCCACCCGGCAGTCCACGCAACTGCCCTCGTCGGTGATCCAGAGACCGTGCGTCTGGGTGGCCGGATCCCGGCTGTCCCAGATCCGGTTGCCCCGCACGGTCGCCGACTCGAGCGTCGCGTTGACCGTGATCCCGGCCCGCACCGGTGGCGCGGCCGGCAACTCGTACGCCGTCCCCGGTATCGGCGTGTCGCCGCTCCACGCGGTGAACGCGCCCGGGCGGATCGGTGCCAGGGTCAGCGTGTCGGCGTCGTTGGCCGCCACCACCGCGATGGTCCGGCCGACCCGCACCACCTTGCCCCGGTGCCCGTCGTTCGGCCAGTCGGCCGTCCGGTCCACCACGGTCTTCTCGCTGTACCGCACCGAGTCGCCCCGCCCGATCATCGCCGGCGCCCACTGCCGGCCGTTGTTGCGAATCCGGTTGCCGACCACGATCGCGTCCCGGACCGGCCGGTCGAAGCGGATCGCGGTCGCCGCTGTTGCCGTAGAAGTCGTTGCTCTCGATGACGATCTCCTCGGCCGCCACCCTGGCCGCCGCGCCGAAGCTGCGCTGGTGGTAGCCGTGCCGTCCGTTGCCGCTGATCCGGTTGCCGCGGATGGTGTACGGCCCGGGGGTGTTGCCGATGCTGATCCCGTCGCGGACGTTGCCGTCGATCACGCAGTCGGTGAGGATGCCGCCGCGCCCGGCGGTGCGCGTGGTGCCCTTCGCCGAGACGTGGAAGCCGGCCTCCAAATTTCCGGTCATCGTGCAGGCCGTGACGGTTAGGCCGTTGGCGCCCCAGTCGGAGATGCCGAAGCGGTTGCCCTGGGCGTGGCAGCCGATCACCTTGATCCCCCGGGGACGCAGGCTCTCCGCGTCCTGCAGCTCGAGGAAGATGCCGTTGGTGGCGTTGCCCACCGCGCTGCAGTTGACGATGGCGAGCCGCTCGACGCTGCCCCATCCGCCGATGCCGATCCCGATCCCGGCGCCGCCCATCTCGGTGCCGTTGTCCAGCCGGCCGCATCCCACCACCAGCACCCCGTCGATCAGGCAGTCCTGCAGGAAGTCGCAGCCCAGCCCGGTGGCCGCGGTGTGGTGGATGTAGAGGTTGCGGAAGACGCCCCGGACCAGCTACTGCAACCCGAGTCCCTTGGCCAACGGGTGGTACTCCGCCGACGCCACCAGCGAGCCGTCGATCTCGAAGTCGGCGAAGGTGCAGTCGGCCAGGTGCCGGTCCCGGCCGGCGCCGTGCAGCAGGGCGGTGTGGAAGGCCAGCGGCGCCGGGTCGGCGCGGTTGCCGGCGTTGCTGAGCACGAACCGGGTCGCCCCCGGGCCGGCCCCGACCAGCGACACCCCGCTGCGCCAGACCGTGCCGGCGTCCCGCATCGAGTAGACCCCCGGGGGGCAGTGGATGACCCGGGCCCGCCCGTCGGCCTGGTAGGCGTCGCCGAGCCGGTCGACCAGCGCCGCGAGGGCGGGCTGGTCGTTGGTCACGCTGTCGCCGGTCAGGCCGTGCTCGCGCGCGTCGCAGAGCAGCGGAGCGCCGGCGACCGGATGGCTCCGCACACCGGCCGACACCGGACACGCCCGGGTGCGCCACGTCGTCCTCCCCTCGGCGACTGGGCAGCCCGCATTCCCGGTCCGGCCGGCCGGAAACGCGGCCCGGCCGCGACGGACGCCCACGAGCCCCGGCCTGGCTCGCGCCGCCCTTGGGAGCGCCGCGGACGCGACGGCCCCGGCCCGCGCGGGCCGGGGCCGTCGCCGCGGTCAGACGGTGGCGATCAGCAGGGCCGGCTGCTCGACGCAGTCGGCGACGTGCCGCAGGAACCCGCCGGCCACCCCGCCGTCGCAGACCCGGTGGTCGAAGGTGAGGCTGAGCTGGGTCACCTTGCGGACCGCCAGCTGGCCGTCGACGACCCACGGCTTGTCCACGATCCGCCCCACGCCGAGCAGCGCCGCCTCCGGGTGGTTGATGATCGGGGTGGAGCCGTCGACGCCGAACACCCCGTAGTTGTTCAGGGTGAAGGTGCCGCCGGTGAGCCGGGCCGGCGGCAGGGTGCCCGCCCGGGCCGCGGCGGTGGTGGCGGCCAGTTCGGCGGCCAACTCGCCGGTGGTCAGCCGCTGCGCGTCCCGCAGCACCGGCACGACCAGGCCACGGTCGGTCTGCGCGGCGATGCCCAGGTGCACCCCGGCCGACTGGACGATCCGCTGCGCCTCGGTGTTCACCCGGGCGTTGAGCTGCGGGTAGCGGCGCAGCCCGGAGAGGCAGATCCGGGCCAGCAGGGCCAGGATGCTGACCGGCTGGTCCGGCCGGGCGGCGTTGATCGCGGCCCGGGTCTCCAGCAGCGCGGTGGCGTCCACGTCCACCCAGATGGTGACCTCGGGGATCTCCCGCCGGCTGCGGGACAGCTTGTCGGCGATCGCCTTGCGGATGCCGGTCAGCGGGATGACCACGTCTCCGGCGTCAGCCGGGGCGAGCCCGGCGTGCGCCGCCGGCGCGTCGGCCGGATCCGGGCGGTCCGGCACGGCGGCCAGCCGGGCGGGTGCCGCCCCGGCCAGGACGGCCTCGACGTCGGCCCGGCGGACCACCCCACCGGGCCCGGTGCCGTGCAGCGTGGCCAGGTCCAGGCCGTGCTCGCGGGCCAGCCGGCGCACGATCGGCGAGATGACCAGGGCGGCCGAGGCCGGCGTGGCCCCGTTGGCGGGCGGCGTGGCGTCGTTGCCGGACGGCGTGGCCCCGTTGTCGTGCGGCGCGGGCTCCGGGGCGACCGCGAGCCGGGGCCGGCGACGCCGCCGCCCCGACCCGCCGTGGCCGGTGCCGTAGCCGATCAGGACGTTGCCCGACCCGGCCCGCTCCTCCTCACGGTAGGTGGCGTGGCCGGCCGGTTCGCCGCCGTCGGCGGGCGCCGTGGCGGCGTCCAGCGGGGCGATGGTGATCAGCGGCTGGCCGACCGGGCGGACCTCGCCCGCCGCGCCGTGCAGGGCCACCACCCGGCCGGCGTACGGGCAGGGCACGTCGACGACGGCCTTGGCGGTCTCCACCTCGACCACGGTCTGGTCCACGGTGACCGTGTCGCCGACGGCGACCCGCCACTCGACGATCTCCGCCTCGGTCAGCCCCTCGCCCAGGTCCGGCAGCCGGAACACCTGCTCGGTCATGCCGCGCTGCCTTCGGTCAGCCAGCGCGGGTCCGGCTGGTCGTCCCACTGCAGGCGGGCCACCGCGTCGAGCACCCGGTCCACGCCGGGCAGGTGGGTGTGCTCCAGCATCGGCGCCGGGTACGGGATGTCCAGCCCGCTGACCCGCAGCACCGGGGCGTGCAGGGCGTGGAAGCAGCGCTCCTGCACCCGGGCGGCGATCTCGGCGCCCACCCCGGCGAAGCCCTGCGCCTCCTGGATCACCACGCAGCGGCCGGTGCGGCGTACCGAGGCGGTGACCGTGGCGTCGTCGAACGGCACGATGGTGCGCACGTCCACCACCTCCAGGTCCCAGCCCTCCTCGCGGGCGGCCTCGGCGGCCTCCAGCGCGACCGGCACCGCCGGCCCGTACGCCACCAGGGTGGCGTCGCGGCCGGGCCGGCGGACGACCGCCCGGCCGAACGGCTCGGTGCGGGCCGGCAGCTCCGCCTCGGCACTGGAGAAGTAGAGCTTCTTCGGCTCCATGAAGACCACCGGGTCGGGGTCGGCGATCGCCTCGCGCAGCAGCGAGTACGCGTCCTCGACGGTGGCCGGGGTGACCACCTTCAGGCCGGGTGTGTGCGCGTAGTAGGCCTCGCTGGAGTCGCAGTGGTGCTCCACCCCGCCGATGCCGCCGGCGTACGGCACCCGGATCACGATCGGCACGCTGAGCGCGCCCCGGGTCCGGTTGCGCAGCTTCGCCACGTGCGAGGCGATCTGCTCGAACGCCGGGTAGGCGAACGCGTCGAACTGCATCTCGACCACCGGGCGCAGCCCGGACATGGCCAGGCCGACCGCGAACCCGACGATGCCGGCCTCGGCCAGCGGGGTGTCGAAGCAGCGCTGGTCACCGAACCGGGCCTGCAGGCCGTCGGTGATCCGGAAGACGCCGCCGAGCTGCCCGACGTCCTCGCCGAAGACGACCACCCGCTCGTCGTCGGCCAGCGCGTCGGCGAGCGCGGCGTTGAGCGCCTTCGCCATGGTGGTGGCCATCAGTGCTCCCCCTCGGCGTCCCGGTCGGCGGCCAGTTCGGCGCGGACCTGCTCCCGCTGCTCGACCAGCTGCGGGGTCGGCTCGGCGTAGACGTGGTCGAACAGGCTCAGCGGGTCGACCGTCGGCTGGGCGTTCATCCGGGTCCGCAGGTCGGCCGCGTACTCCTCGGCCTCGGCGGCGACCGCCGCGACGGCCTCCTCGTCGAGCACGCCGCGCTCCCGCAGGTAGGTCTCCAGCCGGGCGATCGGGTCCCGGTCCCGCCAGGCGTCGACCTCGGCGCCGTCGCGGTAGCGGGTGGCGTCGTCGGCGTTGGTGTGCGGCTCCATCCGGTAGGTGTGCGCCTCGACCAGGAACGGCCCGTTGCCGGCCCGGGCGTGCGCGACCGCGCGGTTCAGCACGGCGAGCACCGCCACCGGGTCGTTGCCGTCGACCTGCTCGCTGGCCACGCCGTAACCGACGCCCTTGTAGGCCAGCGACGGGGCGGCGGTCTGCCGGGACAGCGGGACGCTGATCGCGTACCGGTTGTTCTGCACGAAGTAGACCACCGGCGCCTTGAACACCGCGGCGAAGTTGATCCCCTCGTGGAAGTCGCCCTCGCTGGTGGCGCCGTCGCCGATGAAGGCCAGCGCCACGTTGTCCCGCCCCTGGTACGCCTCGCCGTAGGCGAGCCCGGCGGCGTGCACGCACTGGGTCGCCAGCGGGGTGCACTGCGGCGCGGTGCGCCGGGCGGCCGGGTCGTACCCGCAGTGCCAGTCGCCGCGCAGCAGGGTGAGCACCTCGACCGGGTCGAGGCCGCGGGAGACCAGCGCCATCGACTCGCGGTAGGTCGGGAAGACCCAGTCGGTGTCCCGCAACGCGAGCACCGCGCCCACCTGGCATGCCTCCTGCCCGCGCGACGACGGGTAGACCGCCAGTCGGCCCTGCTTGGTCAGGGCGGTGGCCTGGACGTCGAACCGGCGGCCGATCACCATCCGGCGGTACAGCTCGGCCAGCGCGTCGGCGGCCGGTTCGGGATAGTCGGCGCGGGCGGGCAGCGGGCTGCCGGTCGGGTCGAGCAGGCGTACCGGCTCGGCGGCCGGGAGCAGCCCGCGGGCCGGGTCGGGCGGGGTGGCCGACCGGCGGGTGGATGCCCTGCGGACCGCCTGGGGTGTGGTCGTCACGGCGGGGACCTCCTGGACGTGTGGTGGGCCTATGCTCCTGCTGTCGGATGATTGACTCAAGATCCACGCGAATTGCGGGACGGATGGCATGCGGGAGGCGTCGTGGTGAGCCAGGAATCCGGATCAGGGGCGGACGCGGCGGCCGTTACGGGACGATCGGCCCGCCCGCTCGACGAGGTGGACCGGCGGATCCTGGACGAACTGGTCCGGGACGGCCGCACCTCGGTGCGCACCCTCGCCGAACGGGTGCACGTGTCCCGCACCAACGCCTATGCGCGAGTCGAACGGCTGCTGCGCGATCGCGTGATCACCGGCTTCCGGGCGCACGTCGCGCCGGAGGCCGCCGGGCTGGGCACCTCGGCGTACATCGCGCTGAAGATCGAACAGAACACCTGGCGGGAGGTCTCCGCGGAGCTGGCCCGGGTGCGCTACATCGAGCACGCGGCGCTGCTCGGCGGTGACCACGACGTGCTGGCGCTGGTCCGCGCGCCGGACAACGCCACCCTGCGGGACGTGGTGCTCAACCGGGTGCAGAGCATCGCCGGGGTGCTCTCCACCCGCACCTGGCTGGTCTTCGAGGAGTTCGACGGCGAGCGCAGCCCGTGGGCGTGAGCCGGCCTCACCGCTCGGGCGGCGCCTCCAGGCCCTCCCGGTCGGCCAGCTCGAGCAGCGGCTCCAGCGGGAAGCGCCGCTCGTCCAGCCCGGCGTGCGGGTCGCCGCGCTCGGCGAACCGGGCCGGCATCGACGGCACGTCGAAGTCCTCCGGCCGCGCGTCGTCCAGCTCCGACCAGTCCAGCGGCGCAGAGACCAGCGCCTGCGGGGTGGGCCGGATGGAGTACGCGGAGGCCATGGTGTGGTCCCGGGACATCTGGTTGTAGTCCACGAAGACCGGCCGGTCCCGCTGGTCGCGCCACCAGGTGGTGGTGACCAGCTCCGGCAGCCGGCGCTGCATCTCGCGGCCCAGGGCCAGCACCGCCCGCCGGCAGTCGCCGAAGCTCCACCGGGGCTCGATGGAGAGGTAGACGTGCAGGCCCCGCCCGCCGGTGGTCTTCGGGTAGCCGGTCAGGCCCAGCTCGTCGAGGAACGCCCGCACCTCGCGGGCCACCGGCACCACCTGGTCGAAGCCCACCCCCGGCATCGGGTCGAGGTCGATCCGCAACTGGTCGGGCCGCTCCACGTCGGCCGCGGAGACCGGCCACGGGTGGAACCGCAGGGTGCCGAGGTTGGCCGCCCAGATCACCACGGCCAGCTCGCTCGGCGCCACCTCGTCGGCCGTCCGCCCACTGGGGAAGGTGATGTGCGCGGTGCGGACCCAGTCGGGCGCGCCCGCCGGCAGCCGCTTCTGGTAGAAGGCGTCGCCGCGGTTGTCCTGCCGGGTGCCGATCTTCGCGCCCGGGAAGACGCCCCGCGGCCAGCGCTCTAGCATGGTCGGCCGGTCGCGCAGCGCGCGCAGGATGCCGTCGCCGACGGCGAGGAAGTAGCGCACCACGTCCAGCTTGGTCAGCCCACGCTCTGGAAAGTAGGGCTTGTCCGGGTTGGAGACGCGGACAACCCGCTCCCCCACCTCGATCTCCTCGGCCGCCGTCGCCACGCCTCACACCTTGACATCCTCTCCGCCCCGAAGGACGGGGATTCCCTCCACGCCGCGCGTGGACTGCGCGGCGTCCGGGTGGGTTACCGCTTCTCTGCGCGCCGCCGGCACGGGTGCCGGTCTTACGTACGCTCCACGGTCTTTTGACTTGTCCGCCTGTCCAGCGGCCAACACGTTCTTGGCGGCGTTGATGTCCCGGTCGTGGTGGCTGCCGCACGGGCAGTCCCACGACCGGATGGACAGATCCAACTTGTCGTTGATCCGTCCGCAGACTGAGCACATGCGGGTAGACGGGAAGAACCGGTTCACCCGTGCGAAGGTGCGCCCGTACCGGGCGGCCTTGTACTCCAACATGCTGGTGAAGCTGGCCCATCCGGCGTCATGGACGCTCTTGGCGAGCCGGGTCCGGCCGAGACCAACGACGCACAGGTCCTCGACGTACACCGCTTGGCTGTCGCGGATGATCATCGTGGACAGCTTGTGCTGCCAGTCCCGTCGGGTGTCGGCCACCCTGGCGTGCGCCCTCGCCACCTTGACGACGGCCTTCTTGCGGTTGTTGCTGCCCCGCTGCTTGCGGGACAGGTCGTGCTGCAATCGGCGCAGCTTGCGGGCCGCGCGGCGCAGGAACTTCGGTGCGGCAACCTTCGTGCCGTCAGACAGGACCGCGAAGTGCGTCAGTCCGAGGTCGATACCGACCTCCGACTCGGTCGATGGCAGTGTCTCGTCCTCGGCGGTCTGCACGACGAACGAGGCGAAGTGCCGGCCCGCCGCATCCCGGATCACCGTCACGGACGACGGTTCGGCCGGGAGGTTGCGCGACCAGCGGACCAGCACGTCGCCGACCTTCGGCAGCCGCAGACGGCCGTTGTCTAGCACCGCGAACCGGGCGTTGCGAGTGAAGCGGATGGCCTGCCGGTTGTCCTTGCGTGACCGAAACCGCGGCGGTGCCAGCTTGCGGCCCTTGCGCTTGCCGGACACCGAGTTGAAGAAGTTGCAGTACGCGGTGCTCAGATCCGCCAGTGCCTGCTGCAACACCACCGCCGACACCTCGCCCAGCCATGCCCGCTCCGGCGTGCCCTTAGCCTGGGTGATGACCTGCTTGGACAGGTCCCCGTCCGACACGTACGACAGGCCATACGCCCATGCCTGCTGGCGTACGCGCAGCCCGTCGTTGAACACCACCCGCGCGCACCCGAATGCCCGCGCCAACGACTGCTGCTGCCCGGGACTCGGGTAGATGCGGTAGTTGTACCGGAGCTGCACGTACAACAGGGTACAGCAACGTACGATTACTGCCATGACGGACACGACCGAGATTCGAGCAAGCGACCTTCGACAGAACCTGGCTGACATGCTGAACGACGTTGCCGTCCACGGCCGTATCGTCTACGTGACCCGTAACGGCCGCCGAATCGCCGCACTCGTCCCCGTACCCGTGGCTGAGCAGATCGAGAAGCCGCCGGCCTAAGGCAGCGCTCGGGCCTTGGTGGCCCTCCCCACGCAGGCTTCACCCCCGCCATCAAGGGCGGAGCATGGCCCGCATCCCGGTAGCGGCGCCCGGCCGGTGCCGGGGACAGCGCGCCGCGCGCGACCAGCGCACCGGTCGGGCGGCTTCCGGCGATCCACGGGCCGGCAGCTCTGACTCAGGCGATCAGCGTGATGCCGACGACCACGAGCGGCAGCCCGACGAAGAGAAAGATCCCGACGCCGGTGAGCACCCGCCCGCCTCCGCCGGTCTCCTGCTCCGGCGCGAGCCCGAAGGTGGACCGGGCGTCGAGCATGCCGATCCGGCTCAGCGTCAGGTCACCGGTCACCCCGAGCAGGGCGCCGACGACCACGAGCGCGATGCCGAACCGGGAGACGAAGTCGCCGCCGGCGACCGCCACCCAGATCCCCGCCGCCGCCGCGACCACCACCAGCGCGATCGCGAGCAGCACCAGCGCCTCGCGCAGACCCCGGACGACCGTCATCGACGACCTCACCTCCGCCTCCCGGCGGCGTGGCCGCCCCGGGCGGACATTGTGCCCCGTCGACGCGTCGTGCCGCTGCCCCGGACGACGGCGACCGGCGGTCGGATCACCGACTCTCGCCGCGATCAGGTCGGTGGCCGGTGGTGCGCGGATCCGGTCCCGGCGCGCACGGGGACCGGGTCGACGACTCGTCGACCCGGTCCCCGTGCCGGACCTCAGCGCTGTTCCTGCTGTATGCGGCTCATCAGCATCTGCTTGCCCTGGTCGCCCGCCTTGCGGTTGTTCTCCTGGATCTTGCGGAACCAGGTAGCGAGTTCCGTGTCGCCCCGGGCGTCCGCGTCGGCGATGTACGTGTCCATCCGGTACACGTTTTCCAGTGACATCTGCAGCGTGCGGATGAGGTCGTAGTTCTTGTCCTTGAGCGGGCTCTTCTGTTCCTTGGTCATGGTCGCCACGGCGCAACCTCCCCTGTCGGTGATCGTGGAGCCAGCGCTTACCCGGCCTCGGCGGGTTCACGCCCACGCTCCGGGCTACGCTGCCGGACCGGGAGGGTGGTCGTGGGCGCGAGGGCGAGGTACGCGGGGTTTGCCATGTTGCTGCTCGTCGCCGGTTGCGTCGACCAACCGCCGCCGCCGACCGCCGAGGACTACGTCGGGGTCTGGTGCGGCCCGGACCGGGACGTGCTCACGCTCGACCCGGCCCGCACGTTCACCGCCACCGACGTCTCGACCCAGCTCGTCGACGAGGTCCTGCACGACGAGGCGTACGTGGTGGGATACCGGCGGCAGACCGACTACAACGGCGTGACACCGGAGCGGGGCGCCGGCCGCTGGCACGTCTTCGTCGACCGCGGTGACATGTTCCAGGCCCGCCGGGAGCACGTCGTGCTGAACTGGTCGACCTTCGACGCGACCGGCGTGGACGAGGAACTGGAGCTGACCGTCGCCGGGAACGGGGACGAGCTGGTGCTCGGCGTCGAGCGGATCGATCCGGACTTCACCATCCTCTTCGTCCGCTGTCCGGCGGGACGGCCCGGCCGGGACGCCGGTCCCACCGGCTGAGCCGCCGCCACCCTGCGGTTACCACCCACGACACCCGGGTACGGGTTGCCCCATGGAACTGGCAGCGCTCTGGATCGTCCGGCACGGCGAGAGCACGGCGAACGTGGCGGCGAGCGCGGCCGAGCAGTCGGGGGCCGAGCTGATCGAGCTGACCCACCGGGACGCCGACGTGCCGCTCTCCCCGACCGGCGAGGAACAGGCCCGGGCCACCGGGCGGTGGCTGGCCGGGTTGCCCGAGTCCCGCCGTCCCGACCAGGCGGTGGTGTCGCCGTACCTGCGCGCGGTGCGCACCGCCGAGCTGGCGCTGGCCGGCACCGGCATTCCGGTCGTCCGCGACGAGCGGCTGCGCGACCGGGAGCTCGGCATCCTCGACGGGCTGACCGGCCACGGGGTGCGCCAGCGGTATCCGGACGAGGCGGCCCGCCGGGCCCGGCTGGGCAAGTTCTACTACCGGCCTCCCGG
This sequence comes from Micromonospora sp. LZ34, assembly GCF_052981855.1. Lineage (NCBI taxonomy): Bacteria > Bacillati > Actinomycetota > Actinomycetes > Micromonosporales > Micromonosporaceae > Micromonospora > Micromonospora sp. LZ34. The sequence goes on along the minus strand of NZ_JBRIQN010000007.1, from coordinate 149,939 downwards.
TGGGGAGTCCTGGACGGATGTGGCGCTGCGGCTGCGTACCCTCCTCGGCGACCTGCGCCGCGACCACCCGGGCCGCCGGGTGCTGCTCTTCGGGCACGACGCGCTGGTCTTCCTCACCCGCTACCTGGTCGAGCAGCTGACCGAGGCGGAGCTGATGGCGTTGACCCGCGGGCAGGTCATCGCCAACTGCTCGATCACCGGCTGGTCCGCCGACGAGCACGGCCGGTTGACCCTCGACGTGTTCAACGACGTGTCCCACCTGCGCCGCCAGGGCGCGCCGCCGACCCGGGAGGACGAGGTCCATGCCGAACCGGTCTGACACCCTGGTGATCACGCCCCGACTGCTGCGGGACTGGGCGCTGCCGGTGCCGACCGGCGGCAAGCAGGCCCGCGGCACCGTGCTGGTGGTGGGCGGCTCCCGGTTCACCCCCGGCGCGGTGCTGCTCGCCGGGGTGGCCGCGCTGCGCACGGGCGCCGGCGTGCTGCAACTGGCCGCCGCCGAGTCCACCGCCGCCGCGCTGAGCATCCAGGTGCCGGAGGCGCTGGTGGTGGGGCTGCCGGAGACCACGGACGGCGCGATCGCCGGCCAGCCCGGCGATCGGCTGACCGAGCTGGTGGCCGAGGCGGACGTGGTGGCCGTCGGCCCCGGGCTCAAGGACATCGACGAGACCCGGGCCCTGCTCAACCTGGTGCTCGACGGGGCCGGCCCGGAGACCGCGCTGGTGCTCGACGCGTACGCCCTGGGCGCGCTCAGTCACAGCCGGGACCTGCTGGTCGGGTCCGGCCGGCCGGTGGTGCTGACGCCCAACCTGACCGAGGCGCGCCACCTGCTCGGCCGGGAGCCCGGCGACGACCTGGACGCGGAGGCGGCCGAGCTGGCCCGGCGGTACGACGCGGTGGTGTCGCTGTACGGCCACATCGCCACCCCGGACGGGCGGGGCTGGCGGGAGGAGGAGAGCGGCGACGCGGGCCTCGGCACCTCGGGCAGCGGGGACGTCCGGGCCGGGTTGCTGGCCGGGCTGCTCTCCCGGGGCGCGGAGCCGGCGCAGGCCGCGTGCTGGGCCGCGTTCGCCCACGCGGTGAGTGGCCAGCGGCTGGTTCCCCGGTTCGGCCGGATCGGTTTCCTCGCCCGCGAGCTGCTCGACGAGATCCCGCACACTCTCGCCACTGTCTGACACTCCTTGCCCACCCGGGGAAGTGTGTGTAACGCCACACCGGCGCCCGGCGCTTGTTGCACAGAAGCAAGCATCCTGCCTGCTTCCCGCCGGTCCGCGCCCCCACCAGGGACGCGTCAGCCGGCGGGCAACGGCCCCCCTGGGAGTCTGTGTGAAGAACCTCCGCCGCAAGACACTGGCCGCCGCGTCCGCCGTGACGCTCGGCGTCGGTCTGGCCGTCACCGGCGGGCTCGCGCCCGCCGCGTCGGCCGCCGGCCCGGACACCACGTTCCTGGTCCTCGCCCCGCAGGGGGCGAAGACCGACAAGGCGGCCGCCCGCGTGGCCGCCGCCAAGGGCACGGTGGTGGCCAGCTACGACCAGATCGGGGTGCTCGTCGCCCGCTCGACCAACCCCGACTTCGCCACCGACGTGGCGGGCGCGGGCGTCGAGTCGGTGGCGTCCACCGCCGGCCTGGGCACTGCCCTCGACCAGGGCGAGACCGTGGAGGTGGCCGCGGCCGACGCCGTGACCGCCACCGCCGACCCGACCACGGAACCGCTCTTCGGTCAGCAGTGGGACATGCCGATGATCGGTGTCCCGCAGGCGCACGCGATCAACGCCGGCAGCGCCGACGTGGTCGTGGGCGTGCTGGACAGCGGCATCTCCAGCAGCCACCCCGACCTGGCCAGCCAGATCGCCAAGGACAAGAGCGCGTCCTGCATCGGTGGTGTCGCCGACACCACCGAGGCGGCCTGGAACCCGACCACCTCCGACCACGGCACCCACGTGGCCGGCACCATCGCCGCCGGCGTCAACGGCGTCGGGGTGACCGGGGTGGCGCCGGACGTCAAGGTGGCCGCCGTCAAGGTGGTCAACGACGACCTGTTCATCTACCCGGAGGCCGCGATCTGCGGCTTCGTCTGGGCCGCGGAGCACGGCATGCGGGTCACCAACAACAGCTACTACATCGACCCGTGGGAGCTGAACTGCCGCAACGACGCCCGTCAGCGTCCGGTGTGGCAGGCCGTGCAGCGGGCCATCCGCTACTCGCAGTCCAAGGGCGTGCTCAACGTGGCGTCCGCGGGCAACTCGAACTGGGACCTCGCCCACAAGAACTACGACGACGAGCGGCCCAACGACGGCAGCTACCCGGACGAGTCGGCCGAGCTCAACAGCGCCTGCCTCGTCCTGCCGGGCGAGGCGCCGGGCGTGCTGACCGTCTCGGCGGTCGGCCGGACCGGGGAGAAGAGCTTCTACTCCTCGTACGGGCAGGGCGTGGTCGAGGTGACGGCACCGGGCGGCGACACCCGGTTCCGTACCCAGGGTGCCGTGGGCACCAGCACCGATGGCATCCTGTCGACCACCTTCAACATCACCACCCGCACCAACGGGTGGGGCTACAAGCAGGGCACCTCGATGTCCAGCCCGCACGCCGCCGGCGTGGCGGCGTTGGCCCTGTCGGCCCACCCGGGCATGACGCCGGGTCAGCTCACCTCGTTCCTGGAGCGCACCGCCGAGGCGAAGTCCTGCCCCGAGGGTGTCTACAACCCGGCTCCACTGCACCCGGACGGCCCGAACGCGTACGACTCGACCTGCTCCGGTGGGGCGCGCAACTCGTTCTACGGCGCCGGCATGGTCAGCGCCTACAACGTGGTGCGGTAGCAGCACAGCACGACCAGTGGCGGGGCCCGGCGGTGATCCGCCGGGCCCCACCCGTTTTCGCTGCTCACGGCCGGGGTACGGGAGGAGGCGTCCGACGAGCCGAGGAGGCCAACGGTGTCCACCGACGCCATCGTCCTGTTGAAAGAGGACCACAAGGAGATGCGGCGCCTGTTCAAGGCATTCCAGGATGCCGAGGAGGGGCCGGCGAGCAAGCGGCAGCAGCTGGTGGGGCAGATCATCGAGGCGCTCACCGTGCACACGTACCTGGAGAACGAGGTGATGTACCCGGAGGTCCGCAAGCTCCTGCCGGACCTGGAGGACGACATCCTCGAGTCGTACGAGGAGCACCACGTCGCCGACCTGCTCTGCGCCGAACTGTTCACCATGGACGCCGCGGACGAGCACCTTAACGCGAAGACCACGGTGCTGATCGAGAACGTCCTGCACCACGTCGAGGAGGAGGAGCAGGAGTGGTTCCCGAAGGTGCGCGAGGCGCTCGGCCGTAAGCAGTTGCAGGAGATCGGCGAGCGGATGATCGAGCTGCGCGACAAGGCTCCCCGCAAGCCCACCGACCCGAAGGCGATCAAGAAGTCGCTGGACGCGGTGACCGCCTGAGCGGCGACGAGCGCGACGGGCCCCGGCGCGTCGGGGCCCGTCGTCATGCCGGGGGCGCCGGCAGGATCCGCCGCAGCCGCCCCGGCGGTACGGCCCGCTGCCGCCACTCCCGCGGATAGCCCACCGACACCTCCTCGAACCGCACGCCGTCGTGCCAGGTGGTCCGGGGAATGTGCAGGTGCCCGTAGACCACCGCGGCGGCGTCGAAGCGCAGGTGCCAGTCGGCGGTGGCCTCGGTGCCGCACCACTGGGCGAAGATCGGGTAGCGCAGGACCCGGGTCGGCTCGCGGACCAGCGGGTAGTGGTTGACCAGCACGGTCGGCAGCGCCGGCTCCCGCTCGGCCAGCCGCTGCCGGGTCTGCGCGACCCGGGCCGCGCACCAGGCCGGACGGCTCGGGTACGGGTCGGGGTGCAGCAGGAACTCGTCGGTGCAGACGATCCCCGTCCGGTACGCCTCGGCCAGCGCCGCCTCGCGGGTGTCGAACCCGTCCGGCAGCCAGCTGTGGTCGTAGAGCAGGAACAGCGGAGCCACCAGCACCGGCCCGCCCGACCCCCGCCACACCGGGTACGGGTCCTCCGGGGTGAGCACGCCCAGCCGCCGGCAGACCGCCACCAGGTGCTGGTAGCGCTCCAGCCCGTGCAGCGCCACCGGGTCGTTCGGCGGGGTCCAGAGTTCGTGGTTGCCGGGCGCCCAGACCACCCGGGCGAAGCGGTGGGCCAGCAGCCCGAGGGCCCACTCGACGTCGGCCACCGTGTCGGCCACGTCCCCGGCGACGAGCAGCCAGTCGTGCGGCGAGTCGGACCGCAGCCCCTCGACGACGGCCCGGTTCTCCCGGTGGTTGACGTGCAGGTCGCTGATGGCGAGCAGACTGCCGCCCTCGCTCCCGTCGGCCGCCATGCCCCGATCCTATGGACCACCCCACCCCCACGGCGACCCCCACTCGCCACCCCGGCCACCGGGCACCGGTCCGCACAACTTCCGCGAAGTTGTCGCCTCGCCGCACCGGGAGGCCGCACCTCCGGCTGTGCGCTCGGACGGACGGGCCAACCGCCCGGCGCGCCACGAGCCGGAGGCGGACCGGGGTGGCGGGCCGCGGACCCGGTAGGATCAGCCCGGGCCGTGACTGGCGCGTGGGGATGGAGCACCATCGGGAAGCGGTCCCGTCATGAGGACGCATGCCGAGCGCCTGGGCCTTCCGCACGTCACCTGGAGGTCGCATGTCGTCGCTGAACGCCGAATCCACCGCTTTCCGCAGCGCCCTCGAGGTGATCCGCGCGGTCGAACCGCGGGTGGCCGACGCCATCGGGGCGGAGCTCGCCGACCAGCGCGAGTCGCTCAAGCTGATCGCGAGCGAGAACTACGCCTCCCCGGCCACCCTGCTGGCGATGGGGAACTGGTTCAGCGACAAGTACGCCGAGGGCACCGTCGGCCGCCGCTTCTACGCCGGCTGCCAGAACGTCGACACGGTGGAGGCGCTCGCCGCCGAGCACGCCCGGGAGCTGTTCGGCGCCGCGCACGCGTACGTGCAGCCGCACTCCGGCATCGACGCCAACCTGGTCGCGTTCTGGGCGATCCTGGCCGACCGGGTCGAGTCGCCGGCGCTGCGGAAGGCGCAGGTCCGGCAGGTCAACGAGCTCACCGAGGCGGACTGGTTCGCGCTCCGCCGCGAGCTGGGCAACCAGCGGATGCTGGGCATGTCGCTGGACGCCGGCGGGCACCTCACCCACGGCTTCCGGCCGAACATCTCCGGCAAGATGTTCGACCAGCGCAGCTACGGCACCGACCCGGCCACCGGCCTGGTCGACTACGACAAGGTCGCCGAGGCGGCCCGCGAGTTCAAGCCGCTGATCCTGGTCGCCGGTTACTCGGCGTACCCGCGGAAGGTCAACTTCCGGATCATGCGGGAGATCGCCGACTCCGTCGGCGCCACCTTCATGGTCGACATGGCGCACTTCGCCGGCCTGGTCGCCGGCAAGGTCTTCACCGGCGACTTCGACCCGGTGCCGCACGCGCACATCGTCACCACCACCACCCACAAGTCGCTGCGCGGGCCGCGCGGCGGCATGGTGCTCTGCCAGCCGGAGCTGGCCGACCAGGTGGACCGGGGCTGCCCGATGGTGCTCGGCGGCCCGCTGCCGCACGTGATGGCCGCCAAGGCGGTCGCCCTGGCCGAGGCCCGCCGTCCCGACTTCGCCGACTACGCCCAGCGGATCGTCGACAACGCGCAGGCCCTCGCCGAGGGGCTGCTGCGCCGGGGCGGCAAGCTGGTCACCGGCGGCACCGACAACCACCTGGTGCTGATCGACGTCTCCGGTTACGGGCTGACCGGCCGGCAGGCCGAGCAGGCGCTGCTCGACTCGGGCATCGTCACCAACCGCAACTCGGTCCCGCAGGACCCGAACGGTGCCTGGTACACCTCCGGCATCCGGATCGGCACCCCGGCGCTGACCACCCGCGGGCTGGGCACCGCGGAGATGGACCAGACCGCCGAGCTGATCCACACCGTGCTCAGTCAGACCACGCCGGGCAGCAACGCCGACGGCACCCCGTCGAAGGCCAAGTACGTGCTCGACCCGGCCGTCGCCGACAAGATCAGCCGGCAGGCCGCCGAGCTGCTCACCGGCTTCCCGCTCTACCCCGCCGTCGACCTGGGCTGACCCGCACCACCCCCGACGCCCCGCCCGGCCCCGCCGCGCGGGGCGTCGCCGTCCGCGCGCCCACCCCCTACACTCCTCCGTTGATCATGAGGTTGACGGTGTGGGTCCGGACATTTCGCACCGCTAACTTCATGATCAACGGGGTGGGTGGGCGGGAGGGCAGCGCGGCGGGGTGCGGGGTCAGCGGGTGCGGTTGCGGAGGGCGCGGAGGCGGTGCAGGGTGTCGGCGCCGCCGCGACCGAAGTGGTCGTGCATCGCGCGGTACTCGGCGTACAGCTCGTCGTAGACCGCCGCCCGGGCGGGGTCCGGGTGCCAGGTCTCCCGGCGAGGGGCGCCCATCGCGGCCGAGGCGGCCGGCACGTCGGGGTACGCCCCGGCGGCCACCGCGGCGTGGATCGCCGCGCCCAGCGCCGCCGGGTGCGCGGAGTCCACCACGTGCAGCGGCCGGCGCAGCACGTCGGCGTAGATCCGCAGCAGCAGCCGGTTGTCGGTCAGCCCGCCGGCGACGGTCAGCTCGGCCACCCGCACCCCGGCGTCCTCGAACGCGGCGACCACGGTCCGCGCGCCGAACGCGGTCGACTCCAGCAGCGCCCGCCAGATCTCCTCGGGCCGGGTGGCCAGGGTCAGCCCGAACAGCACGCCGCTGAGCTCGTGGTCCATCAGCACCGAGCGGTTGCCGCTGTGCCAGTCCAGCGCGAGCAGGCCGTGCCTGCCGACCGGTTGCTCGGCGGCGAGGGAGTCGAGCAGCTGGTACGGGCTCACCCCGAGCGCGCGGGCCCGCTCGGCGTACGACGCGGGCAGGGCGTTGGTCACGTACCAGGCGAAGATGTCGCCCACCCCGCTCTGCCCGGCCTCGTATCCCCAGGCGCCGGTGGTGACGCCGCCGTCGACCACGCCGCACACCCCGGGCACCTCGTGGCAGGCGTCCGCGTTCATGATCAGGCAGGTGGAGGTGCCGAGCACGGCGAGCATCCGCCCGGGCTCCACCGCCCGGGCCGCCGCGGCGGTGACGTGCGCGTCGATGGTGCCGGCGGCGACGGCGGCGCCCACCGGCAGGCCGGTCCACCCGGCCGCCTCGGGGGTGAGCCCGCCGGCCCGGGCGCCCAGCGGCGCGAGCGGGCCGTCGACGCGCGGCAGCAGGGCGTCCAGCCGGGGGGGCAGGGCGCGCAGGAACTCCGCCGACGGGTACCGCCCGTCCTGGCGCAGCCCCTTGTAGCCGGCGGCGGTGACGTTGCGGGTCTCCCGGCCGCAGAGCTGCCAGACGATCCAGTCCGCCGCCTCGATCCAGCGCTCCGCGCGGTCGAAGATCTCCGGGTCCTCCTCCAGCAGCTCCAGCGCCTTGGCCAGCTGCCACTCCGCCGAGACCCGGCCGCCGTAGCGGGCCAGCCAGCGCTCACCGCGCTCGACGGCCAGGGCGTTGATCCGGTCGGCCTGCCGCTGCGCCGCGTGGTGCTTCCACAGCTTCGGGTACGCGTGCGGCCGGTCGGCCAGCCCGGGCAGCTCGCAGAGCGGGGTGCCGTCGGCGCGGGCGGGGAGCACGGTGCTGGCGGTCGCGTCGACGCCGATGCCGAGCACGTCGTCGGGGCGTACCCCGGCGGCGCGCAGCGCGGCGGGCACCGCCACCCGCAGCACCTCGCGGTAGTCGTCGGGGTGCTGCACCGCCCAGTCGGGCGGCAGCGCCGGGCCGCCGGGGAGCCGTTCGGTCATCACCCCGTGCCGGTAGGGGTGCACCGCCTCGCCGACCTCGGTGCCGTCGGCGACGTCCACCACCAGGGCCCGACCGGAGAGGGTGCCGAAGTCGACCCCGACCACGTACCGGGGCCGCCCGTTCGCGGGCTGCGCCACTGCTCCTCCTCCCGCCGCCACCCGGCACCTGGCGACCGGCCGCCGGCGGCGGGAGGCAACGGTAACAACACCGCCGGGTGAACGGCACGCCGCCGGCGTATGTCGGCGGGCAGGACGGGGGACGCCGGGCGGGTCAGCCGATCGGGCGCTTGAGGTGGTAGCGGTGCACCTCGGTGCTGCCCTGGACGTTGTTCACGTCCTCGGCGGCGGAGACCAGTTCCCAGCCCTCCCGGCCGACCCGGTTGAGGTGCGCGATCGCCGTGTCGCCGTACGCGGTGATGTCCCGGCGTGTCCCGTCCGGGCCGTACCAGATGAAGCTGACGTGGAAATTGCGGCCCTGCCCCTGGTAGCGGCGGACCAGCAGGGCGTACTCCCAGGCGATCATGGCGTCCATTATGACCGTCCATGCAGGACGCGTGAACGCGGGCAGTGGCGGATTGCCATGCGGTGAACGCGGTGTGTCAGCCGACCCGGCTGGGCGTGCCACGGCAGGCCAGCGACACCGCGTCCGGCTGGTGCTGGGCCACCGCCTGCCGGTCCATGCTCAGTCCACCGTCCGGGTGCGCAGCTCGCGGGCGGCCGCCGGGTCGGCGCAGCCGGCCAGCGCCAGCGCGTCGCGGAACTCGGCGGCCAGCAGGGACAGCGCCGCCTCGGCGCCGGCCCGGCCGCCGACGGCCAGCGCCCAGAGCATCGGCCGGCCGACCAGCACCCCGTTCGCGCCGAGCGCCAGCGCGCGCAGCACGTCGACCCCGCCGCGGACGCCGCTGTCCAGCAGCACCTCGCAACGGTCGGTGACGGCCGCGACCACCTCGGGCAGCACGGCGGCGGTGGCCGGCGCTCCGTCGAGCTGCCGGCCGCCGTGGTTGGAGACCACCACCGCGTCGGCGCCGGCGGCGACCGCGAGGGCGGCGTCGCGCGGGTCGAGGATGCCCTTGACCACCAGCGGCAGGGCGGTGCGCCCACGCAGCCAGTCCAGGTCGGCCCAGGTCAACGCGGGCGCGAAGGCCTGGTCGGTGTGCGCGGCGACCGCGGAGGCGCCCGGCGTGACGGTGTGCGCGAGGTCGTCCCGCCCGGCCGGCAGGTTGGCCGCCACCACGTGCGGCGGGATGGCGAACGCGTTGCGCACGTCGCGCAGCCGCCGGCCGAGGATCGGCACGTCCACGGTGACGGTGAGCGCGGTGCAGCCGGCCTCGTGCGCCCGGTCCAGCAGGTCGGTGACCAGGCCCCGGTCGCGCAGCCAGTAGAGCTGGAACCAGACCGCCGCACCGGTCGCCGCGATCTGTTCGATCGGCACGCTGCTCAGCGTGCTGGCCAGGTACGGCACGCCGGCCGCCCCGGCCGCGCCGGCCAGGGCCAGTTCCCCGTCCGGGTGCACCAGCCGCTGGTACGCCATCGGTGCGACCGCCACCGGCAGCGCGTACGGCGTGCCGAGCAGCCGCGCCCCGGTGCGGGGGGTGGACACCTCGCGCAGCACCCGGGGCAGCACGGCCACCCGGTCCAGGGCGCGCCGGTTGGCGGCGAGGGTGGTTTCGGCGCCGCTGCCGCCGTCGATGTAGTCCCACACCTCGGGTGGCAGCACCGCCCGGGCCGGCGCGGCGAAGTCGGCCAGGCAGGCCGGTCCGGGCGGCTCCGCCACCGGCACGTCCGGTTTCGGCAGCACACCCTCAGCCATCCTCCGGCCCCTTCCCCACCTGCACCGCCTGCGGATCGGCGCCGGTCAGCCCGAACCGAGTCGCCATCGAACCTCCATCGCGTGGCAGCCCAGGGCCGTCCACTGACGGCCGTCGCCTGGACGTGGACCGGAAACTAGCGGCCGGGAAAGGTCGCCGTCAATCACCCTGCTGGGGATGGCCGCCGCCTGCCTGCTGGTGACCCTGCTTCCGCTCGCCGGCATCCTCCGCACCACCCGCACCCACCCCGCCCCCGCCACTCCTGACCCGATGTCGGTTGGTCGTGGAGTTCGCGTCAGATTCCGGCCCCGACGTGGCGAGCGGTGAACCACCATGACATTCCCCGGCCCGGGGGCTGACCGTCAGGCGACCCGCCGGCGGCGGGCGGCGCGTATGGTCGGGCCGTGGCCACCTGGGACGACGTACGCCGCATCGCGCTGGACCTGCCGGAGACAAGTGAGCACCCGTCGTACAACGGGGCACCGGCGTGGCGGGTGAAGAAGAAGTCCTTCGTCTTCGACCGCCCGTTGCGCAAGGCCGACCGGGAGGCGCTCGGGGCGGCCGCGTCGGACGGCCCGGTGCTCGGGGCTTACGTGCCTGATCTCGGGGCCAAGGAGGCGCTGCTCGCCGACGACCCGGCCGTCTACTTCACCACCCCGCACTTCGGCGGCTACCCGGTGATCCTGGTGCGGCTCGACCGGATCGACGTCGAGGAGCTGACCGAACTCGTGGTCGAGGCGTGGTACGCCTGCGCGCCGAAGCGCCTCGCCGCCGCGTACCAGGCCGGGCAGACACCCACCGCCTCGTCCTGAGCCGGTACGGCCGGGCCGGCCGCCACCGGTCAGGCGTGCGGGCGGTGGAACCGCAGCGGGACGCCGGCGTCGTCGAGCACCGCGGCGTAGTGCCGCACCAGGTCGTCGAGTCTGCGGGTCAGGTCGTCCGCCTCGTCGCGGGCCTCGTCCAGCCGGCCGTCGCGCACCCTGTCACGCAGCAGCCGCGCCTGCTCGGCGAGGGTGGCGAGGGTGTCGCCCTGCAGCAGCATCCCCGGGAAGCGCCGCCACGGCAGCCGCAGGACCACCGCGTTGGTGTCGCGGTTCCAGACCTCGACCTCCTGGGATTCCACCGGCCGAGCCTAGAGCGGGGCGCGACGGCGGGCGGCACCGGGCGCGGGCGACCGGCCACCGGGGCCGTGTTGCCCCGGACGGTGCGCCGCGCTCAGGGTGGCCGTCCGGGCGCCGGCCGAGCGCGCGCGTGGGCCGCGGCTCAGGGGTGGTCGTTCGGGGCCGGCCGGGCGCCGAGGGGCAGCCGGTAGATCCGCAGCGGCCGCTCGACGCTGTCCCGGTCGCCGGCCATCCCGGCGGTGCGGTGCAGCTGGGTCACCGGGATCAGCAGGGCGCCGTCGCCGTCGATCCAGAGCGCATCGGCGAAGGCCAGGCGCGGGTCGGCGACCAGCACCTCGATCTCGCGGTCGGCGTCGATCCGCAGGATCCGGCGGCGGTCCACGTCGCTGAGGTAGATGGCGCCGTCGGCGTCGATCGCGGTCCCGCCGGTGGACGGGGTGTCCAGCCAGCGCTCGACGGCCCCGGAGAGGGTGTCGGCCGGGACGTCGGGGTCGTCCAGCCAGCGGGTGGCGACCCGGGCGAGCGGACCGCAGGCCGGCTGGAAGTAGAGGTGGACGCCGTCGGGCGAGACCTCCAGCTGGTCGGCGTGCAGCCGGACCTCGGCGCCGTCCGGGTCCCGCAGCGCGGTGCCGTCCGCGCTCATCGGTTCACTGGCGGTGGTGCTCCAGTGCCCGTCCAGCACCCGGCGGGCCCGGCCGCTGGGCAGGTCGAGCACCACCAGGCCGGGCGCGCCGGCGTCGGTGAGGTAGGCGGTCGGGCCGTTGAACCGGACGTCGTCGAGGAAACTCGTCGGTCGGGTCGCGGCGGTCAGGTCGTACGCGCGGGTGATCCGGTCGGCGGCGAGGTCGACGGCGAGCAGGCGGGGGCCGCCCGGCACGGGCGGCGCGCCGAACCCGGGAGTGCCGCTGTCGACGAGCCAGAGCAGCCCGTCCGGCCCGATCCGCAGGCTGTTCACGGTGACGAAGGCGCCGTCCGGGTCGTGGTCGTCGCGAACCGCGTTCCAGGCCGCGTCCGGGTACGGCGCGGCCGCCCCGTCGGCCCGCAGTTCCGCCAGCCTGATCCCGGGCCCGTCGGCGTTCGGGTAGCAGACGAACGTCCGCCCGGCGGCCGTCGTCACGCCGTTCCAGATCCGGTCCGAGGCGTGCACGGGCACCAGCGGGTCGTCCTCCCGGTCCGGCAGCTCACCGCTCATCCCACCCGCTCCCTCCGTCGCGACGCTCCCGGGGCAGCGGCCTACCCGCCGAACCGCTCGCCATGCCCGCCCCCGGGCGACGAGCGGTTCACCCGGCAGACGCCGGCACTGCGACCTGAGATCCCCAGGGCCGCCGGGGCGCCCGGGCCCTGGGTGCCCCCTGGTCGGACCTGGCGCCTGCCCGGTCAGGCCCGGCCGGCGCCGGCCGGAACCGTCCGCTCGTCGCCGCAGCCCGGACAGCGGATGCGCGTCCCGACGACGTCAACCCGACAGCGCCACCGCCACGGCCTCTTCGGGGGTGGTGACGTGCACCGGGCCGGGGACCGGGGTGCCGTCGGCGTCGAGGATCCGCCACCCACCGAGCACCACCACGGGGATGCCGCCGCGGCGCAGGCCGAGCGCCACCTCGCTGAGGGTGCCCCAGGATCCGCCGACGGCGATCACCGCGTCGGCGCTCCACACCAGGATCGCGTTGCGGGCCTGGCCCATGTTGGTGACCAGTACCGCGGAGCAGTCGGCCGGGCCGGGGTCGGTGCCGTCGTCCGGGCGTACCCCGATCACCAGGCCGTCGCGGGAGCGGGCGCCGGCGGCCACGGCGGCCATCACCCCGCCGCCGGCCCCGCAGAGCAGGGTCGCGCCGCGCTCGGCGAGCAGTTCGCCCACCCGGCGGGCGTACGCCAGCTCGGTCTCGGACGCGGACGCCGGGCCGCAGACCGCCACCTGCACCATGCTCGCGCCCCCTTCCGCCGCCCATCATGCCCTTGGCGGCGGGTGGCTCCCCGACGGATCCGCCGGGCAGTTGCCGTTGCCACCGGAGGTCAGGGTGCCGGCGGAGGCGCGACGCGGGCGGTGCGCCGCTCCCCGTCCATCGCGCGCATCGCGCGGGCCAGGGTGGCGGCGTGCAGTTCGGTCTCACCGCGCTCGCGCATCAGCTCGGCCACCGCGGCGACGGCCCGCGCCTCGGCGGCCAGGGCCTGGGCGGCGATCACGCAGCCGAGCGGGTCGAAGTGCCCGCTGTCGCGGGCCGGGTTGAGCCGGGCGACCAGGTCGACGACGCGCAGGTACCGCTCGACGAGTTCCTGTTCGGCCCGGGTCAACGCGGGCAGGTCACGGTCGCTCACCCCCACAGCCTGCCATCCGGGCCGGCGGGCGACCGCCCCCTCGGCCGGCGGGGCGGGGCTCAGGCCGGGGCCGTGGCGGGGGTCTGCGCGTGCACGAGGAAGCGCAGCGACCGGGCGTCGGTGAAGCACTCCCGCATCGGCCGGACCAGGTCGCGGTGCTCCGGACTACGTTCCCACGCCTCGAAATCGGCCAGCGCCGCCCACTCGCTGGTGATCAGCCACTGCTCCGGGTCGGTGGCCGAACGGCAGACCTGGTCCACCAGGTGCCCCGGCACCCCGTCGGCGACCAGGTGCCGGATCTGCTCGTACGCGGCGAGGAACGCCGCGGTGCGGGCCGCCGGCACCCGCACCAGGAAGACCACCCGGGCCCGCTGCTGGTCGGTCATCGCCCCACTCCTCTCGCCGGCGCCGCGCCGCGCAGCACCAGGGCACTGTTGAAGCCGTCGAAGCCGCGCGCGCTGACCAGGGCGATCCGGCTCTCCGGTCGGCGGTGCGCGCGCAGGAAGTCCAGCTCGCAGCCGTCGGCCACGTCCTGCGGCCCGGCCGAGGCGGGCAGCGTGTCGTGCTGGAAGGCGAGCAGCGCGGTCGCCACGTCCACCGCCGAGCCGCCCTGGTGGGCCCGGCCGGTGAGCGGCTTCTGCGTGGTCACCGGGGGTGGACGAGTGCCGAAGACGGTGCGCAGCGCGGCGGCCTCGGTGCGGTCGTAGCGGGGCACGCCGAGGGCGTCGGGCAGCACCACGTCAACCTCGGCCGCGTCGACACCGGCCCGGTCCAGGGCCAGTCGCATGGCGCGGGCGTACTGCCGGGGGTCGCCGGCGCTGTCCGATCCGGTGTGGACGCCGTCGTGGGTGGCGCCCCAGCCAGCCACCTCCCCGTAGACCCGGGCGCCGCGGGCGAGCGCGCGCCCCAGTTCCTCCACCACGAAGACCGCGCCGCCCTCGGCGGGCAGGTAGCCGCTGGCGGCGGCGTCGAACGGCCGGTACGCCCGCTCCGGGTCGGCGACGTCGCTGAGCAGCCCCGAGCGCAGCTGGCAGGCCAGGGCGTACGGGCTCAGCGGGCACTCGGTCGCCCCGGCGATCACCACCGGGGTGCCCCGGCGGATGGTCCGCACCGCGTGCGCCAGGCTGTCCAGGCCACCGGCGGACTCGGCGGCCAGCACCCCGCAGGGCCCCTTGAACTGGTGGTGGATGGAGAGCTGCCCGACGCTGGCCGCGTAGAACCAGGCGATCGACTGGTACGCCCCGACGGTCCGCGCCGGCGAACCCCAGAGCCGTTGCAGTTCCCGCTGCCCGAACAGGTTCCCGCCGGAGGAACTGGCCAGGGTGACCGCCCAGCCGTACGGGTCGGGGGCCCGCTCGGGCAGCCCGGCGTCGGCCAGCGCCAGCCGGGTGGCGGCGAACGCCAGGTGCGTCCACCGGTCGGTCTGCACCAGCCGCCGGTTGTCGGCGTACGCGGCGGCGTCGAAGCCGGGCACCTCGCCGCCGTGCCGGGTGGGATAGCCGGCCGGGTCGAAGAGGGTGAGCGGACCGGTCCGGCGGGTGCCGGCCAGCACGGTCCGCCAGTGCGCGTCCGCGCCGACGCCGCTCGGCGCCACCACGCCGATACCGGTGATCACGGCGCGGGCGGTCACGCCGGCACCGTCCGGGGCAGCCGGCGGAACACCATGGCGGACTGGAAGCCACCGAAGCCGCTGCCGACCGAGAGCGCCACGTCCACCGGCAGCTCGCGTGCCTCGGTCGGCACGTAGTCCAGGTCGCACTCCGGGTCCCGGGTGGCCCAGTTGGCCGTCGGCGGCACCACGCCGAACTCGATGGCCAGCGCGCAGGCCGCCATCTCGATCGAGCCGATCGCGCCGAGCGAGTGCCCCACCATCGACTTGATCGAGCTGACCGGCACCCGGTACGCGGCCTCGCCGAGCGCCCGCTTGAACGCCGCCGTCTCGTGCCGGTCGTTCTGCCGGGTGCCGGAGCCGTGCGCGCTGACGTACGACACGTCGGCCGGAACGAGCCGGGCCTGGCGCAGCGCGGCGGTGATGGCCAGCGCCATCTCCACCCCGTCGGGCCGCAGCCCGGTCATGTGGAAGCCGTTGCTGCGGCTGGCGTAGCCGGCGACCTCGCAGTAGACGTGCGCGCCACGCCGCCGGGCGTGCCCGGCCTCCTCCAGCACCAGCACCGCCGCGCCCTCGGCGAGCACGAAGCCCTGCCGGTCGGCGTCGAACGGCCGGGAGGCGTGCGCCGGGTCGTCGTTGTCGGGGCTGGTCGCCTTGATCGCGTCGAAGGAGGCCACGGTGACCGGGGAGATCGGCGAGTCCGCCGCCCCGGCCAGCACCACGTCCGCCTCGCCGTCGACGATCAGCTGGTGGGCGTACCCGATGGCGTCGATACCGGAGGTGCAACCGGTGGAGACCACCTGGGCCGGGCCGTGCAGGCCGTGCCGGCAGGCCACGTCCGCGGCCAGGCTGCTGGGCACCAGCGCCTGGTAGAGGTACGGGCCGCCACGGGCGTGGTCGACCAGCCAGCGGCGGCCGGTGTCGCTGACGGTGACGTACTCCTGCTCCAGCGCCATGGTGCCGCCGACGGCGGTGCCGAGCACCACCCCGGCGTGGTCCCGCTCGGCCTCGGTGAGCTCCAGCCCGGCGTCGGCGACCGCCTCGGCGGCGCAGGCCAGCGCGAACTGCACGTACCGGTCGGCGCGGCGTCGCTCGGTCTCGGTGAGCCCGGCGGCGACCGGGTCGAAGTCGCACTCGGCGGCGATCCGGGACCGGAACGGCGACGGGTCGAAGAAGCTGATCCGGCGGGTCGCGGTGCGTCCCTCGGTGATCGCCTTCCAGAACCGGTCCCGGGTCACGCCGCCCGGTGCGACCACCCCGATGCCGGTCACCACCGTGCGGCGGCCGGTCACGACGCCACCTCGGTTCGCGGCTGCGGGGCTCGCAACCCCGGCTCACTCCACGCGCTCACGACCCGCCCCGCTGTTCGACCAGTTCCGTGTCGACGTGACCGAGTTCGGGCCGGGGCGCCAGCGGTCCCAGGTGGAAGACCACCTCGGCCGGCTCGTCGCCGGTGTTGCGCAGCCGGTGCCGGACGTTGACCGGGACGAGGAGCGCCTCGCCGGCCGCGAGCGGCACCGGCCGGTCGTCGAGGTCCACGGTGATCGCGCCGCGGGCCACGTAGAGGAACTCCTCGCTGTAGGGGTGGTAGTGCTCGGCGATCCGCTCCCCCGGCCGCAGCGCCGCGACCCCCATGAAGCCGGAGGTGCTGCCGACCGTCCGCGGGCCGAGCAGGACCCGCAGCTCACCGCCGCGGCGGCGGTCCGCCGGTACGTCCCGGGCGGCGACCAGCCGCAGGGTCTGCTCACTCATCGCCGGCTCCCGTCGGGTCGGCGGCCCCGGCCGGCGCACCGTCGCGGGCCAGCCGTTCGATCCGCTCCTTGATGACGGCCAGCTGCACCGCGCTGCTGGCGTTGATCCGGTCGGTCATGCCGGCGTTGTCCACCGGGGCGGTCGGCTTCATGGCGAAGTCCTGCATCCAGGTCATCCGGGTGCCGCCGGGCTCCTCGGTATAGCGCCAGTGGATCCGCATGTACTCGAACGGCCCGGTCTCCACCCGTTGCGCACGTACCTGCCGGGTCGCCGGGTCGGCGGTGCGCTCGCTGACCCAGCTCCAGGACACGCCGTTCTCGTCCGGGTGCATGGTCAGCCGGAACCGCACGGTGTCGCCGTCGCGGTCCAGGATCTCCACCCGCGCGTACTCGGTGAACAGCTCGGTCCAGCGCGCGACGTCGTTGGTGACGTCCCAGACCAGCGGCAATGGCGCCGCGATGAGCACGCTGTTCTCGGTGTGTCCGGGCGGGTCGGCGCGCCGGGCGACCAGCTCCGCCACGGCGGGGATGCTCAGCTGGGCGGCCTGTTCCGGGATCCGCACCTGCCAGCGGTCGGCGACGACGGCGGAGAGTTCCAGCAGGGCCAGCGAGTCCATGCCGAGTTCCTCCAGGGACGCCGCCGGCGCGCGGGCGGCCGCGTCGGGATCCAGTCCACAGTGCGCCACCAGGATGTCGGTGATCTCCGTGGTCAGCGGACGGCCATGGGTGACGGTCATCTGGTCCTCCTGTGTGGTCGGTCGGACGGGCCGGCGGGTTCGGCGGGGCGGGCGGGATCTCGGGCCGCCGGTGGATCGGCGGGCGGGCGGGTGGCGGGTGGCCGGGCGGCGGGCGGGCGGGCAGCCGGCGGCCCCGGGGAGGGCCGGGCGGGGGGACCCGCCGGCTGGTGCGGGTCCCGGCCGGCCAGCAGCCGGTCGACCAGGCCGGTCGAGTAGCGCCCCTTGCGGAAGCCGGGGTCGTCGAGCACCCGCCGGACGAACGGGATGGTGGTGCACACCCCGGGCCCGGCGACGTCGAACTCGTCGAGGGCGCGTTCCAGTCGGTTCAGGGCCAGCTCCCGGTCCGGCGCCCAGACCGCCACCTTGGCCAGCAGCGAGTCGTAGTACGGGCCGACCAGGTAGCCGGGGTGGCCGTGGGTGTCGACCCGGGTGAACGGGCCACCGGGCGGGAGGAACCGCTCCAACCGGCCGGGGGTGGGGGCGAAGTCGCGGTCCGGGTCCTCCACGTTGACCCGGCACTCGACCGCCACCCCGTGCGCGCGGACGTCCTCCTGCCGCAGCCGCAGCGGCACCCCGGCGGCGATGTGCAGCTGCTCGTGCACCAGGTCGATCCCGGTGATCATCTCGGTGACCGGATGCTCCACCTGGATCCGGCAGTTGATCTCCAGGAAGTGGAACCGCTCCTCGGCGTCGACCAGGAACTCGACCGTGCCGGCGCCGGTGAAGCCGACGTCGAGGACGCCGCGCAGGGCGGCCACCGCGATGGCCTCCAGGGTGGCCGCGGAGAGCGCCGGCGCCGGGGCCTCCTCGACCAGCTTCTGGTGCCGCCGCTGTACCGAGCAGTCCCGGGTGCCCAGGTGCACGCCGTTGCCGTGCTGGTCGCAGAGCACCTGCACCTCGACGTGCCGGGCGTCGGTGAGGTACCGCTCGACGTACACCCGGTCGTCACCGAAGGCGGCCTGCGCGGCGGCCCGGGTGCGCGCGTACGCCCGGGGCAGCTCCGCCGGCGTCCGGACCACCGTCATGCCCCGCCCGCCGCCACCGGCCGCGGCCTTGACGATCACCGGGTAACCGATCTCGGCGGCCACCGCCGCCGCCGCGGCCGCCGTCGGCACGGGTTGCACGCTGCCCGGCGGCAGCGGCAGCCCGGCCCGCCGCATGAGCGCGCGGGCGGAGGACTTGTCGGCCAGGTCGGCCATCACCCGCGGCGGCGGGCCGATTAAGGTCAGCCCGTTCTGCGCGCAGATCTCGGCGAAGTCGGCGTCCTCGGAGAGGAACCCGTAGCCGGGGTGCACCGCCTGCGCGCCGACCTGCCGGGCCGCCTCCACGATCGCGGCGGCGTTGAGGTAGCTACGCCGGCTCTGCGGGGGTCCGATCCGGACGGCCTCGTCGGCGAGGCGGACCGGCGTCGAGTCGGCGTCCGCGGTGGAGTAGACGATCGCGGTGCGCACCCCCAGCTCGCGGCAGGCGCGCAGCACCCGCAGGGCGATCTCGCCCCGGTTGGCGATCAGCACCTTCTCGAACATCGCCACCACCTCAGGCCGGATCCAGGGCGACCAGCGGCTCGTCGTACTCCACCGGCTGGCCGTCGTCGGCCAGCACCTCGACCACCCGCCCGGCCCGGTCGGCGGTTACCTCGTTCATCAGCTTCATCGCCTCGACGATGCCGACCACCTGGCCCGGCCGGACCAGGTCGCCGACGGCGACGAAGGGCGCGGCGCCGGGCTCCGGGGCGCGGTAGAAGGTGCCGACGATCGGCGAGCGCACCGTGCTGCGGGCGGGCGCGTCCGCGCCGTCCGCCGGCGCGTGCGTCCCGGCGGCCGGGGCGGGCGCCGTCCGGGGCGGCTGCGGTGGCGCGGCGGCCGGGGCGGTTGTGCCGTGCCACTCCACCTCCAGCACGGTCTGCCCGCTGCGCAGCCGGACCCGGCGCACCGGTCCGGCCAGCTCGGCGACGAGCTGCCGGGCCTGCCGGCGCAGTCCGGCCAGCACCGCCTCCACCCCACCCGCCGCGTCCGCGCCGGCCGGCGCCGCCGGAGCGGGCGGCGGCTCGGTCCCGGCGGCTCCGGCCGGTGGCGGCCCGCCGGGCGCGGGCGGCGCGCCGGAACCGGGGGCCACCGACTCGCGCTCGGCCGGCCCGTCCGTCGCGCGCGGGCCGGGCCGGGGCAGGGGCGGGACCGCGCCGTCCGGGGCCGGTTCGGTGCGGGGCCGCGCGGCGGTCATCGGGCACCCGCCCGGACGCCGGCGGCGCCGAAGCGCCGGAACCGCTGCCGCCGCCGCCGCACCAGGGTCACCGGCGGCACCTCCAGCAGGGGCGTCAGGTTGGCCAGCAGCGCGGTCCGCAGCAGCCGGCCGGCCGCCTCCGGATCGTCCGGCGCCCCGGCCGCCGGCTCCGGCACCACCTCGTCGACCACGCCGAGCCGGCACAGGTCCGGCGCGGTGAGCCGCAGCGCGCGGGCCGCCTGCGGGGCCGCCCCCCGGTCGGGCCAGAGGATCGCGGCGCAGCCCTCGGGGCTGATCACCGAGTAGACCGCGTGCCGGAGCATCAGCACCCGGTCGGCGACGGCCAGGGCCAGCGCGCCGCCGCTGCCGCCCTCCCCGGTGATCACCGCGACGACCGGGGTGGGCAGCATGGTCATCGCCAGGATGTTCTCCGCGATCGCGGCCGCCTGGCCCTGCTGCTCGGCGTCCACGCCGGGATCCGCGCCGGGGGTGTCCACCAGGGTCACCACGGGCAGGCCGAGCCGGGCGGCGAGCCGCATCAGCCGCAGCGCCTTGCGGTGCCCGGCCGGGCTGGCCATGCCGAAGTTGCGGGCGACCAGTTCGGCGGTGGTGTGCCCCTTCTGGTGGCCGATCACCATGACCGGCCGGCCGTCCAGCCGGGCCAGGCCGCCGACCACCGCCGGGCAGTCCCCGCCGAGCCGGTCGCCGTGCAGCTCCACGAAGTCGTCGAACGCCGACTCGAGATAGTCCAGAGTGGTGGGCCGGCCCGGGTGCCGGGCGGCGCGTACGGTCGCCCAGGCGTCGGCGGCCGGGTCGCCGTCGGTGGTCGCCGCGGGCAGCGCGCCGGTGCCGGCCGGCGTCGCGCCGGCGGGTGGCGGCGCCGGCCGGGGCACCTCCGCCCGCGCGTCGGGCCGGTGGCCGGCCCGGGCCGCGGCGAGCAGCGCGACCAGCCGGCCCCGCAGGGCGCGCCGGGGCACCACCATGTCCACCTGCCCGTGCCGGAGCAGGAAGTCGGCGGTCTGGAAGCCGTCGGGCAGGGCCCGCCCGGTCACCTGGCGGATCACCCGGGGGCCGGCGAAGCCCATCCGGGCGCCGCTCTCGGCGATCACCACGTCGGTGTTGGTGGCGAACGACGCCGCCACTCCCCCGTACGTCGGGTCGGTGAGGACGCTGACCGTGAGCAGGCCGGTCTCCCGGAGCGCGGCGACGGCCTGGCTGACCGTGGCCATCTGCATCAGCGACAGCGCGCCCTCCTGCATCCGCGCCCCGCCGGAGGCGGTGACCAGGACCAGCGGGACCCGGTCGGCCAGCGCCCGCTCGGCGGCGCGGGTGATCAGCTCGCCGACCGCGCAGCCGAGGCTGCCGCCGAGGAAGCGGAAGTCCATCACGGCGAGCGCGCAGGGGTGCCGGCCGATGGTCGCGGTGCCGCAGACGACCGCCTCGGCCAGTCCGGTGCCGGCCCGGGCGGCGGTGAGCCGGTGCGGGTACGGCAGCACGTCGACGAAGCCGATCGGGTCCACCACGGCCGGGGCGTCCGGCAGCGCGGCGAACGAGCCCGGGTCGACCAGCTGGCGCAGCCGTTCGGGTGCGCCGAGCCGGGCGTGCGTGCCGCACTCGGGGCAGACGTCGAGGTTGCGGTGCAGCCGCTTGCGGTACAGCAGGGTGGCGCAGCCGGCGCAGCGGGACCAGAGCTGCCCCTCCCGAGGGGCGGTGGCGGTCACGACGGCCGTCCGGCGGGCGCGGCGTCGAAGCGGTAGAAGCAGCGGGCCATCGCGTCCCGCGGCGACCGCCAGTCCGGCAGGTACGGCGAGATGTACGGCCGCAGCCGTGCGCTGACCCGCTCGAACTCGGGGTGCCCCCGGGCCGTCTCCACCGCCCCGTCGCCCGGCAGCTCGGTCTCCAGCAGGTGCACGTAGAGGTCGTGCAGCCGGTACAGCGACCGGTGCCGGACCCCGACCAGGCGGGGCAGCTCGGTCGCGTCGGACTCGGCGAAGATCTCGGCGACCTGCGCCTCCGCGGTCGGGACCACCTTCGCGACGATGAGCGAACGGTCCATGGATGGCCTCCCCCCACGGCGCCCGGCGTCCGGTGACACCGGCGCCGGACGCGCCGGACGACTGCCGACACGATGCGCGGGAGACCGTCACCCGGCCGTCACCGGGCACCGCCGCCCGGCGACGCGACTCGGTGACGGTGCGTTGACGCAAGCTGTGTATCGGCTGTTTTTCCGCTGACCGTCACGTCATCACGCCGTCGCGTCTTCGCAGTTCAGAGCGGTTCTCACGGTCGGCGTCGGGGCGTCGCCAGGTCGACCAACATGTTGACCCAGCGTAACCATCATTGATAATCTTCGTCGCGGTCACCCCGGCGGGCGCCGCGCGCGCCGCCGGTGCCGCGGCGGAGCGAGCTCGACAGTGGCGTCACGGGCGGCCGCGCCGGGGACACAGCAGACAGTCGGGACGAGCGTTCTGCAGGGGGTGCCGCGTGGCCGCAGATCCGTCCGTGCCAACCGCCGGGGACCGCCCCGGCGCCGGCATCTCGCTGCACCTGCTCGGCGGCTTCCGCCTGCTGCACGCCGGCGCGCCGGTGGTCGTGCCGCGCGGCCTGCAGCGGGTCATCGCGCTGATCGGGCTCCGCCCCGGCGTCACCCGCAGCAACCTGGCCGGGCTGCTCTGGCCGGACGCGTCCGAGGAGCGGGCGCTCTCCTCGCTGCGCACCGCGCTGTGGCGGCTCCGGCAGGACCCTTGCTGCCCGCTGGACACCAGCGGCGACGCGGTACGGCTCGACCCGGTGGTCCGGGTCGACGTGGACGACCTGGTGGGCACGGCCGCCCGGGTGCGCGACGGCGACGACCCGGACACCGCCGCGGGGGCGCTCTGTGCCGGCCGGCACGACCTGCTCCCCGGCTGGTACGACGACTGGGTGCTGCTGGAGCGGGAGCGACTGCGCCAGCTGCGGCTGCACATGCTGGAACAGGTCGCCGGCCAGCACCTGGCGGCCGGCCGGCACGGCGAGGCGCTGGAGGCCGCCCTGGAGGCGATGGCCGCCGAGCCGCTGCGGGAGACCCCGCACCGGCTGGTGGTCCGTATCCACCTCGCCGAGGGCAACGCCTTCGAGGCGGTGCACGCCTTCTACGTCTACCGGGACCTGCTGCGCCGGGAGCTGCACCTGGAACCGTCGGCGGCGATGAGCGCCCTGCTCGACGACACCCTCGCGCCGATCCGGCGGGCCAGCGGCAACGCCCGGCCACGCCCCCGCCGGGATCCGGCCGGCCGGGGCGCGATCCGCTGAACCCGCCCGTCATCGCCGGCCCGACGGGCGTGACGGCCGGGTGACAGGGCGACGGGCAGGGTGGGCGGCACAGGTGTCCGTGGCCGCTCCCCGGTCGGGAGCGCCGCCGGGGAGAGGGGTCCCATGAGCCGTCTACTGATCGTCAGCAGGATCATCCCGGGCGCGGAGGGACGGGTGGCGCAGATCTTCGCCGAGTCCGACGCGACCGAACTGCCCACCCTGACCGGGGTCCGGCACCGGTCCCTGTACTGCCTGCACGACCTGTGCGTACACCTGATGGAGACCGCGGAGGTCGACCCGGACGCGCTGGCCGAGGCGCGCAACCACCCGCTCTACCGCCAGGTCAACGAGCGGCTCTCGGCGCACACCTCGCCGTACCTGCCGACCTGGCGCTCACCGCGGGACGCGATCGCCGGCTGCTTCTACCGGTGGGACGCCGCGGCGGCGCCGGCGCCCGCGCCCCGACCGGCCGGCTGAGCGGGCGGACGCGATGGCAGCCAGCGCACCGCACGTCCTGGTGATCGGCGCCGGCACCGGCGGGCTCTGCCTGGCGCACGGGCTGCGCCGGGCCGGTATCAGCGTCGCGGTCTACGAGCGGTACCGCACCCGCGGCGAGGGCCTGCTCGGCTACCGGGTCGGCATCGGCCCGACCGGCAGCCGGGCGCTGCGCGAGTGCCTGCCGCCGGAGCTGTTCGACATCTACCTCGCCACCTGCGCCCGGTCACCGCGGTACTTCAACGTGATCAGCCAGCGCCTGCGCGAGACCGCGTCGTTCGAACTGCGCCCGGACACCGACCCGGTCGACACCGAACGGTCGGTGGCCCGGATGACGCTGCGCCAGGTCCTGCTCACCGGTATGGCGGACGTGGTGCACTTCGACAAGACCTTCACCCGCTACGAGCAGCGCGACGACGGCACCGTCACCGCGCACTTCGCCGACGGCAGCACCGCCACCGGCGACCTGCTGGTCGCCGCGGACGGCACGCACTCCGCGGTCCGCCGCCAGTACCTGCCGCACGCGGTCACCCGGGACGCCGGCACCATCAACATCGCCACCCGGATCCCGCTCACCCCGCACACCCGCGGCCTGCTCCCCGAGCGGATCCGGCAGGGCATCTCGCTGATCTTCGGCAGCGGCGGGATGATGGGAGTGCTGCACGTGATGGAGTTCAAGTGGGACCGCGACGGCGCCGTGAAGCCGGGCGTCAGCGCGGCCGAGGCCGCGGTGCTGGAGCGCTGGCCGGGCCTGGCGCACGACACCACCCGCGACAACATCAACCTGGTCATCTGGAGCACCGCCCGCCGGTTCCCCGCCGACGTGATGCGCCGGCGCGGCGAGGAGCTGATCCGGCTCGCCCTGCAGCTCACCCGCGGCTGGCACCCGAACCTGCGCGAGCTGCTGGCCTGCGGCGACCCGGGCAGCGCCCTGCCGATCAGGGTGGCCACCTCCGAGCCGGTGCCGCCGTGGAAGAGCAGCACCGTCACGCTGCTCGGCGACGCCATCCACACGATGACCCCCGGTCGCGGGGTGGGCGCGAACACCGCCCTGCGCGACGCCGCCCTGCTCTGCCGGCAGCTCCGGCTGGCCGCCGCCGGCGACAAGACGCTGGTGCAGGCGGTGGCCGACTACGAGACGGTGATGGTGCCGTACGGGTTCGCCCGGGTCGCCGACTCACTCAACCGCAGCGGCACCAACGGCGACGACCGGATGTACCACCCGGTGTTCGGCCGGCTCGCGCTGCTCGGGGCCCGGGGCTACTTCACGGTCACCAGCCGGGTGCCGCGGCTGCGGCGGAAGTTCGTCGACGACTTCTACACCTACCGGGGCGAGGAGGACTGATCGACCGTCCCGTCACGACCCCGGTGTCCGGCGGCACCGGGGGCGTCGCCTGCCGGGGCCGCGGGCCCCGGGCGGGCCGGCCGCCACCGTCCGTCGCCTGCCGGGCACCGCCGGTGCGGCCCGTCCCACCGGCGCGGCCGGTTGCCGAGCCTCCCTGTCGGCCGGATCGCGCGTGTGCGAAGCTGCGGCGAGTTTTTCTCGCGAGTTTCCGACGTGAACGAGAGGGAGGTTTGCCGTGGCGTGGTCTTTCGGGCACTGGCTGATACTGATCGTGGCTCTGCTGGTGGGCCTGGCCGCCGGCTGGGTGCTGCGTGACCGGCGCGACGCAGCGGCCGCCGGCTCGACCAGGGTGGACGGTGCCGCCGGCATGACGGCCGTGGTGGCCGACCCGGCCCCCGCCGCCACCACCGAAACGGTACGGCCCGAGGCCACCGTCGACCCGGCCCCGGCCGCGGTCGCCGAGCAGCCCGGGCCGGTCGACACCGTACCGGCCCAGCCCGGGCCGGCCGCCCCCGCGGCCGACACCGCCGACCCGGCGGACATGGCCCTCACCGACGCCCCGGCCGCGCCGTCCACGCTCGATCCGGAGCCGGAGCGGGCCGCCGCCGGCGAGCCGGCCGAGGCCGACGCGGCCCTGGTCACCGAGTTGGCCGCCGGCGATGGCGAGGGCGGGCCCGAGGAGGACGTGCCGACGAGCGTGGCCGACGCCGACGAGTCGAGCGTCGACGAGCCGGCCGTGGTCGCGCAGCGCCCGGCGCCGGCCGCGGAGCGGACCGAGGAGCCCGAGGCCGCCGCCCCGACCCGGGCGCCCGAGGTTGCCGAGCCCGTCGCGGCCGAGCCGCCGGCGCGGCCGGCCGTCGCCACGCCGCCGGTGCGGCCGGTGCCCGCGCCCGCGCCGGCCGAGGAGGCCGCCGCCGAGCCGGCCGACGACTTCCGCCGCATCCAGGGGGTCGGGCCGAAGATGGCGGCGGCGTTGCAGGCCGCCGGCATCCGGACCTACCGGCAGCTGGGCGAGCTGGACGAGGCGGCGCTGCGGGACCTCATCCGGGCCGCCGGGCTGCGCGCCGCACCCGGCCTGGCCACCTGGCCGCAGCAGGCCAAGGTGCTCGCCGGTGCGCCGGAGGCGGCCGCCGCGCTGCCGGCGGGCGGGGACGACGCCTGACCGGTCGCGGCCCGGCGGTCGACGAACCGACCGCCGGGCCGCGACCGGCGCGAACCCTCACCGGGTCGCGCGGCCGGCGCGGAAAAGCCGCGTACCGGTGCATGGTGGACCGGACGTCGTTACCGTCGGGGCAGGGCCGGACGGCCCGCCGAGCCGATCCCCGCCAGGAGCCGCCCGTGCAGGACCCGAGGCCGGAGCCTGCCCCGCGCCGGGACGATCCCCCGGTACGCGACCCGGAGGCCCCCCGGCGGGTGACCCTGCTGGAGCTCTTCTTCGACCTCGTCTACGTGGTCGCGCTCGCCCTCATCTCCCGGGGCCTCGTCGAGGAGCTGGACTGGCACCGGGCCGGGCAGGCGCTGATCATGCTGGGCGCGCTGTGGTGGACGTGGGCGATCACCACCCTGGTCACCGACCTCTACGATCCGGAACGCGCCGAGATCAAGCTGCTGGTCGCCGCGGTGATGTTCGGCGCGCTGCTGATGACCACCGCCATCCCGGAGGCGTTCGACGCCCGGGGGCTCGTCTTCGCCGGCACGTACGTGGCGATCCACCTCGGCCGCGGCCTGTTCCTCATGCCGGCGGTCCGGCGGCACCGGCAGACCCAGCGCCGGACCGCCCGCATCTTCACCTGGTTCGCCGTCTCGGCGGTGCCGTGGATCGCCGGCGCCTTCGTCTCCGGGGACGGCCGGATGGCGTTGTGGGCGCTCGCCCTGGCCATCGACTACGTCGGCTTCCGGCTGGCCTACCCGGTGCCCGGACTGGGCGCGGTGCCCGAGTCCCTGCGCAGCGTCACCGCCGAGCACCTCTCCGAGCGCTACCAGCAGTTCTTCATCATCGCCCTCGGCGACGCGATCCTGACCATCG
Organism: Micromonospora sp. LZ34; assembly: GCF_052981855.1. Classification (NCBI taxonomy): domain Bacteria; kingdom Bacillati; phylum Actinomycetota; class Actinomycetes; order Micromonosporales; family Micromonosporaceae; genus Micromonospora; species Micromonospora sp. LZ34. Next base: position 123,426 of record NZ_JBRIQN010000007.1, on the reverse strand, counting down.
GCACCATGTTCAGCCTGGACCACTCCGAGGCGGAGAACATCGCCGGGTTCGCGATCGCGTTCAGCACCACCCTGCTGCTCTGGCGGATCTACGTGCACAAGTCCGGCGAGCTGCTGCCGCTGGCCATCTCCGCCGCCCGGGCGCCGAGCAAGTTCCTCAACACCGCCCCGTACACGCACCTGCTGATGGTCGCCGGGGTGGTGACCACCGCCGCCGGGTTCGACCTCGTGCTGCACCACCCGGAAGGCCGGGCGCCACCGGCCTGGGCGGCGGTCATCCTCGGCGGCCCGGCGCTGTTCCTGCTCGGGCGCGCCGCGTTCGAGTACGAGGTGTTCAGCCGGGTCTCGCTGTCCCGCCCCGGCGGGCTGCTCGCCCTGCTCACCGCCGCGCCGGCCGCGCTGTTCCTGCCGCCGTGGTTCGCCGCCCTCGCCGCCATGGCCGTGCTCCTCGGGGTGGCGGTGGCCGATGCCCGGCGCAGCCGGGGCAAGCCGCCGGAGGCGCCCGCCCCGCCGCACTGACCCCGCCCGGTCGCGGCCGTTCAGGCCGCCCCGGCCAGCAGCCGGCCGGCGTCCGGCACGTACGGCGGCAGGTCCAGCGCGGTCAGCAACTGGTGCACGGTGGCGGTGGCCGCGGTCAGCACCGGACGGCCGATCCGCGCCTCGACCCGCGGCACCGCGGCCAGCGAGGGCATCTGCACGCACGCCGAGAGCACCACCGCGTCGACCGCGCCCACGTCCAGCCGGTCGGCCAGGGCGACCAGGCGCTCGGCCGGGATCCGGCCGACCGCCAGGTTGTCCGGCTCGGCCAGGCTCACCGCCTCGGTCACCGTCACGCCGTACCCGCCGAGGTAGTCGGCCACCTTGGCGGTGAGCGGGGGCAGGTAGGGCGCGATCAGCGCCACCCGCCGCGCGCCCAACGCCCGTAGCCCGGCCACCAGCGCGCCGGCACTGGTCACCACCGGCATGCCGTGCCCCGCCCGGGCCGCCGCCCGGCCCAACCGCGCGCCGGTCCGCTCGTACGCGCCGGCGCCGTCGTTCATCACCGCCACCAGGCAGGCGTACGCGAGCACGTCGCAGCGGGCGTCGGCCAACTCCTCGACGCACCGGTCGCTGGCGGCGTTCATCCGGGCCAGTTCCTCGGGCGTGACCCGGTGCAGCCGGACGCGGCTGGCGTGGGTGGTGAAGCTGACCGTCGGGTCGACGGCCTCGCGGCGGCGCAGCATCGCCGGGATCTCGGTCTCCATAGTGGTGTTCGAACTGGGCACCACGAGACCGATCCGGCGGGTCACACCAGCGCCCCGGCGTACGCGCGGACCCGCAACCGCTGCCCGGCGGTGGCGCCGAGCCGCACCTGGAGCCCGAGCGGCGTGGCCGCCCGGCGTACCTCGTCGACGTGCAGCGACCCGTGCCGGTCCACGGTGAGCACCGGCGGCTCCTCCGGGTCGCCGCCGGGGGCGTGGAACGACAGCAGGGTCACCGAGGTGGGCAGGTGCCCCGGGTACGCGGCCCGGGCCGCCGCCTCGTCCCGGTGGGCGAGGACGACCAGGTCGTCGAGGGGGGCGAAGTCCGCGGCGATGCCCTCGGCCCGCCAGTGCGCGGGCTCCTCGTCGGCGCCGGTCAGGTGCCGGGACCGGTTCGCCGAGGTGATGTAGAGGTGGTCGAGGCCGGTCTCCGCGACCGCCCGCTCGAAGAAGGCGTTGGACGGGCAGGCCAGCCCCGGTGCGATCACCTGGGTGGTCCGTACCCCCTGGTCGGGCTGGGTCAGGTGGTCGGGCAGCCGGGCGGCGGCCGGCCCGCGGAAGCCGAACGGGCCGGCGCCGTAGAGCGCGTCCATCAACCGGCGCACCCGCCGCTCCGGCAGCCGGTGCGGCACCAGCGACCAGTCGAACATCCCGGTGATCCGTCCGGCCGGGGCGGTGATGCTGCCGACCTGACCGGCCGGGCGGCCCTTGGCGAGGTTGACCCGGCGCACGGTGGCGGCGTCCGGCCGGGTGACGATGACGTAGAAGTTGGCGAAGGCGGCCGCGACGACCGCGCCGCCGGCCAGCGCCCGGGCCGCGGCGGCGACGTCCTCGGGATGGTCGATGAACAGGTGCGGTGTCCAGGCGCCCATGACTCCTCCTCCGCGGGGCCGTGACGCAGTTGTACGTCCGCCGGCCCGCCGGGCGCCGTGGTCGGTCCTCGATCCGATAGGCGACCGGCCGGGCCCGGTGCGGGCGGTCCACCCCCCGCCGTACCAACGGTCGGCCGGGGCTGCCGGACGGCCGGCCGGGGCCCCGCCGATCGGTGGTGCCGTTAGCCGCTCGACGCGATTGGGTACAAGGCCTGCACCTCGAAAACCACCACCCCTGGAGGCAACCATGCGCGGCACGTCGATACTTGGAGTCCTGGTCGTGATCTGGCTGATCATCGGCGCGATCGCCGCCGGTCAGCGCGGCTACTACGGCGACGACGAGGAAACCAACTGCGCGGAGGCGGGCACCATCCTGGTGACCATCGTGGCCGGGCCGCTGAACTACATCGGCGCCAACCCGAAGGTCGACTGCGAGCTGCCCGAGCCGTCCCGGTAGGACACTCCGCCCCCGGCCCGCGCCCTCCGGCGCGGGCCGTTCGCGTGCCCGGCCGGCGTCCGCCTCACCCCGTGTCCCCGTCCGACGGATGCTCGGCGCGCGGCCGCACCGCCCGGCCGCTGCCCCGCCGCGACCGGAGGGTGGCCACGACGCGCACGGGTCCGGCCAGTCACTCCCCCTGAAGCGTCCTAGGAAGACGGTGGTGCCGTCCGGGACGGCGGGACCCGTCCGGGAAGGTCCAGACTGGTCGGCGTGGACAAAACGGTGGAGATGACCGGCACCCGACGCAGCTACGACCGGGTGGCCGACCGCTACGCGGCGGAGATCGGCGACGAACTGCGCGACAAGCCCCTGGACCGGGCGCTGCTCGCCGCGCTGGCCGAACTCGGCGCCGGCGGGCCGGTGCTCGACGTGGGCTGCGGGCCCGGCCAGGCGGCGGCCCAGCTGGCCGGCCGGGGCGTACGCCCGGTCGGCCTCGACCTGTCGCCGGCGATGTGCGCGCTCGCCCGGCGGGCGACCGCGCTGCCCTGCTGCGCGGCGGACATGACCGCGCTGCCGGTCCGGTCCGCGGCGGTGGCCGCGATCGTCTGTCTGTACGCGGTGATCCACCTCGACCCGGACCGGCGGGCCGCCGCCTACGCCGAGTTCGCCCGGGTCCTCCGCCCCGGCGGCAGCGCCCTGATCGCCTTCCACACCCGCGACGCCGAGACCCCGCCCGGACAGGCCCGGACGCTCACCGACTGGTGGGGCCGCCCGGTGCAGCTGACCTTCCGGTTCCTCGACCCGGCGGCCGAGGTGGCGGCCCTCGACCGGGCCGGGCTGACACTCACCGCGCGGCTGGACCGCCGGCCGGACCCGGCACGGGAGCATCCCAGCGAGCGCTGCTACCTGCTGCTGCGGCGCCCCTGAACGGCCCGCGCCCGCGCCGGGGCGGGTGCGCCACCGCCCGCGCCGGGGTGACGTTTGCCGCCGGTCGCGCGGGGAACGGGCCTTGCTCCACTGCCGCACGGGACGGAGCACCTTGGCATGCAGATCGGCTACAAGCTCGCCGCCGAGGGATACGGGCCGCAGGAGATGATCCGACAGGCGGTCCGCGCCGAGCAGGTCGGCTTCGACTTCGTGGAGATGAGCGACCACTACCACCCGTGGCTGGAGGCCCAGGGCCACTCGTCCTTCGCCTGGAGCGTGCTCGGCGCGATCGCCGCCCGGACCACCACCCTGAAGCTGGCCACCGGCGTCACCTGCCCGACGGTCCGCTACCACCCGGCGATCATCGCCCAGGCCGCCGCCACCCTGGCCCTGATCTCCGACGGGCGGTTCACCCTCGGGGTGGGCGCCGGGGAACGGCTCAACGAACACGTGGTCGGGCAGGGCTTCCCGAGCGTACGCGGGCGCCACGAGCGGCTCCGCGAGGCGCTGGAGATCATCCGGCTGCTCTGGCAGGGCGGCTACCAGTCGTACGAGGGCAGGCACCTGCAGCTGGAGGACGCCCGGGTCTTCGACCTGCCGCCCACCCCGCCGGTGATCGCGGTGGCGGCCAGCGGCCCGGATTCGGCCGAGATGGCCGCGGAGCTGGGCGACGGGCTGTTCGCCACCGAGCCGAAGGGGTCGATCGTCGAGCACTACCGGTCCGCCGGCGGGCAGGGTCCGCGGTACGCCGAGGTGCCGCTGGCCTGGGCCACCGACGAGGGGCAGGCGGTGCAGGCGGTGCTGCAGACCAGCCGGTGGATGGTCACCGGCTGGAAGGTGATGAGCGAGCTGCCCAACCCGGTCAACTTCGACGCGGCCAGCTCGTACGTGGAGGAGCGGCACGTCCGCGAGCTGTTCGCCGTCGGCCCCGACCCGGAGGTGCACGTCCGGGCGGTGCGGCCCTACGTCGAGGCCGGCTTCGACCACATCGTGCTGCAGAACGCCGGCCCGGACCCGGACGGCTTCCTCGACTTCTTCGCCGCCGACCTGGCCGGCCGGCTGCGCGCCCTCGGCTGAGCCACCCACCCCGACGCACGCCCCGCGCGCAGGCCGCGCCCCGACCCACGCCCCGCAGGCAGGCCGCACGCGGCGGCCCGCCGGGGCGATCGGTGATCGTCCCCGGCGGGCCGGAGGTAGCGTCGGGTCGACGCTCGCCGTCAGCGGAAGCAGTGGGTGACCGGCACCCGGGAGCCCGCGCAGTTGGTGGGGCGGTTCTCGATGATGTCGGTCTCGTCGTCGACCTTGACCCGGGCCTTGTCGGCGAAGACACCGCCCGGCATGCCGGTCGCCCGGTTGCGGATCACCTCGCTGCGGTAGAGCGAGAGCTGGCCCAGGGTGGCGAAGATCCCCCCGCCGGTCGACCGGGCGCCGACCGCGGCGTTGTGGCCCAGCTCGGTCTGCCGTACCAGCAGGTTCGACTTCTCGGCGTAGATGCCGCCGCCGTTGCCACGCGCGGTGTTCCCGGCGACGACGCTGTCGTCCAGCGGGACCAGCCCTTGGAAGGTGGAGATGCCACCGCCGTTGCCGGTGGCGGTGTTGTCCCGCACGGTGAGGCGGCGCAGGAAGAGCACCGCGTCCGAGTTGGCCAGGCCGCCGCCGACCTGGGCGTTGTTGCCGAGGACCTTGGTGTCCGAGACCCGGGTCCGGGCCGAGAAGCTGGCCAGGCCACCGCCGTGCGTCGCGCTGTTGTGCGCGAAGGTCATGCCCTGCACCTCGGCCGCGCCGCGGTAGTTGGCCAGCCCGCCGCCGTACGCGACGGCGCTGTTGTCGCGGAACTCGGAGCGGTGCAGGGTGAGGACCCCGCCGTTGAGGAACCCGCCGCCCTTGCCCGCCTTGCCGGCCGCGCTGTTCTCCACGAACGTGCTCTCGTCGACCACCATGTTGCCGTCGTTGAAGATGGCGCCACCGCCGCCCTCCGCGGAGAGCGAGACGCTGTGCGCGATCGTGGTGCGCTCGATGGTCGCCGAAGCGCCGTGCACCACGTGGATGCTGCCGCCCTCGGCCGCCGAGCGGCCGTTGCGCAGGACGACGTCGCGCAACGTCAACTCGCCGCCGTCACGGACGGTGAAGAACCGGAACGCCTCGGCGTCCGACTTGCGGACGATGGTGGCGCCGGCGCCCTCGACGGTGACCGGGTGGTAGATCACCGGCAGGCCGGCCTTGTCGTCGGCCGGGTCGCGCGGCGGCGCCTCGGCGTCACCGGGGTTCTCGGCCGTGTCGGCGGCCTCCCGGGCGTCGCGGATCCCGCCGTCGTACTCGTCGGGCTGCTGGAAGGCGTGGGTCAGCGGGTACGTGCACTTCGGCGCGAGCCGGACGGTGCCGCCGCCCTCGGCGTTGACCCGCACCAGCGCCGCGATGAGCGCGGCGGAGTCGCAGGGCACCTCGACCGCGTCCCGGTGCCACCGGTTGCCGCCGGCTGGCCGCCGCTCCGGCGGGTCGCCGCCGCCCGCGCGCTCCCAGCCGGTACGACCGTCGTCCGGGCGCCCGTCCGCGTCCCGCGGCCCCTCCGCGTCCCGCTGCTCCGCGTCGGCCTCGGCGCTGGGCAGGACCGTGGCCGGCCGGCCCTGGTCGGCGACGGCGAGCCCGCGGTCGGCGGCCGTGGCCGCCACCCCGGTCATCCCCGTCGCCCCAACCACCAGGCTGCCCGCCACGAACCCGCCGGCTAAGAACCACCGCGATCGTCGCCTCGGTCGTGCTGGGCGCCGGCTCCCCTGGTAGCTGGACATCACGCTTCCCTGCCTCTCGTGCGTGGCTGACACGGCCGCCCCGAAACGGGCGCCGAGTGGCTGACGTCGCTGCAGCCACCGAAAGTCACGATACGGCGGGTAACCGGACAAGTCCGGCGAACATGAATCAGGGTGCTTTTCACCTTTATCTGTCTCAGCGGGCACCGAACAGGGCGGACACCCGCCCGGGCCCGGCCCCGTTCGGCGAGCGCCGCAGTCAACCGCCGACGTGGATGCCCGGGCGGCGGGTGGGGTCGGGCTCGGTGCGGCGCAGGATCTCCCGGACCACCGGCGGGGTGTCGCCGCGGCCGAGGATCAGGTACCGCAGCAGGTGCGCGAGCGGGCTCCCCTCCGACCACTCGAAGTGCGCGTGCGGCCGTACCCCGGTGGCGTCGCGGAGCGCGAGCAGGATCGCCGCGATGGCGTTCGGGGCGGCCGGGCTGCTGGCCCGCAGCACCCGGAACCCGCCCACCTCCACCCCGTGCACCCGCAGCACCTGGCTGAACCCCGACGGGTCGACCACGTCGATCTCCAGGAAGAGCACGTCGGCCGCGCCCGGCACCGGGTTAATCCCCCGCTGCGCCCGCTCCTTGACGGTGTACTCCTTGACCGCGCCGCTGTCGCGCTTGTTGGCGATCAGGTGCAGCCGCCCGTCGTGCGCCAGCGACTCGCGGATGTACCGCCGGGCCCGCTCGTCGAACTCGATCCGCTCGGCCCGCAGCTCGGTGGTGCGACTCACCCGGGAGACCAGCGAGACGACGATGATGCCGAGGATGAACAGGGCCGAGATGGTGATCCCGTCCGGCTGCTCGATCACGTTCTCCACCAACGCGTACAGCAGCACCAGGACCAGCACGGTGAAGCCGGCGGCGACGCCCCGCCGGTGCTGGCGGGCCGCGGAGATGGCCACCGCCACCGCGGCGGAGACCATCATGGCGAGGATCCCGGTGGCGTACGCCCCGGCCTGGGCGTTCACGTCGGCCCGGAAGACGATGGTGATGGCGACGCTGACCAGGGTGTAGACGATCACCACCGGCCGGACGGCGCGGGCCCACTCGGGCGCCATCCCGTACGACGGCAGGTAGCGGGGCACGATGTTGATCAGGCCGGCCATCGCCGAGGCGCCGGCGAACCAGAGGATCAGCACGCTGCTGACGTCGTAGACCGTGCCGAAGGCCTCGCCGACGTGCTCGTGGGCGACGAACGCCAGGGCCCGGCCGTTGGCCGCCCCGCCCGGCTCGAACTCCTCGGCGGGGATGAGCACCGTGGTGACGAACGTGGTGGAGAGCAGGTACACCGACATGATCAGCGCGGCGGTGGTGAGCAACCTGCGGGTGTTGCGGATCCGGGCGGCCAGCCGGGCCTCCCGGTCCGCGCCCCGGCCGGCCACCAGCGGCATCATGCTGACCCCGGTCTCGAAGCCGGACAGCCCCAGCACCAGCAGCGGGAAGGCCAGCACGGCGGTCAGCACCACGTCCCCGGGCCCGCCCGTGGTGGTCAGCGCGGCGGTCCAGTCCGACAGCGTGCCCGGGTCCGCCACGATCTCGGCCACCCCGACCACCACGATCACCGCGTTGAGGGCGAGGAAGACCCCGACCAGCGGGATGGCCACCACCACCGCCTCCCGGAACCCGAGCAGGAACACCCCACCCAGGACCAGCAGCAGGAGCACGGTCACCACTACCGCGAGGCCCGGGCCGCCGAACCCCTCCGGCAGGTACGGGTTCTCCAGCAGGTGCACGGTGGCGTCGGCCGAGGAGAGGGTGATCGTGATGATCCACGAGGTGGCCACGAAGCCGAGCAGGACCAGGACGAAGATCTTGCCCCGCCAGAACGGGAGCAGTTGCTCCAGCATCGCCACCGACCCCTGCCCGTGCGGGCTCTCCCGGGCCACCCGGCGGTACATCGGCAGCATCCCGAGCAGGGTGAGCGCCACGATCAGCAGGGTCGCCAGCGGCGACAGCGCGCCGGCCGCCACCGCCGCGATGGCCGGCAGGTACGACAGGGTGGAGAAGTAGTCCACCCCGGTCAGGCACATCACCTGCCACCAGGCGTGCGACCGGGCCTGTCCCTCGCTGGTCTCCGGGCCGAGCGGCTGCACCTGGTGCTGGAACAACCACCGGCAGAGCCGGCCCTGCGGCTCCTGGCGCCGGGCCGGGTTCTCCACCCGCTCCGGGACGGTGACCCGCCGGCCGGCGCGGTCGCCGGGGCGGGTCGGGTCCCGGGCGGCACGCAGGTCCGGCCCGAGCCCCCGGGACGCCGGCTGCGGGCGCCCCCGCTCGCGTCGAGGTCTCGCCCGGTGCTCGTCAGCCATCCCCCGTCCCGCCCTCAGCCGTCCTGCCCCGACGGTAGGCGCTGACCGGCCACCGGCCCGGCGGAACGGGCGAAGCCGGGCACTCCTCGGGCCGGACGGAGCCGGGCGGCGGAGCGGGCGGGTGGCACCGGTGGGTCAGCGCGCGCCACCTCGACGGCGCCCGTCACCCGGCCGGGCGGGCCGGGGCGGGGCGTCGGGCCGGGGGCGGGGTCGCGCCGCGGGGCGGCGCCGGGCCTGGGCGGTCATGGCGCGCGCGTACCCCGTGCGGGCCGGCCGACACCCCCCGGGCCGGCCGGCCCTCCCCCACGGTCGCGGCGGGCGCCCCCCGGGCCCGGCCGCGATGCCACCGTCGTCCACCGGCCACACCGGTCACCCGACCGGGTGACCCGCCCCCGTGCCGGCCGGCGGATGAGCGGACATGTCCCCGCGCCCCATGTGGGACGGGGCGCGGGGACCCCCCGTCCCGGCTACTGCAGGAACGCCCCGAGGGGCGAGAGCAGCAACCGACCGAGCAGCGCGGCGTTGTCGTCCAGCCGCGCGCGCTCGCACTCGTGGGCGGCCGGATCGTGCCGGCAGCGCCAGATCTTCTGCGCGTTGCGCCAGGCGACGTCGCGGGTGTACTCGACGAGTTCCCCCTGGTACCAGTCGTCGATGTCGCCGTTGAGCATGTCGATGAGCAGTTGCCAGCGGTCCAGGTAGCCGCGCCGCAGCCCCGGGATCTTGTCCGCGAAGATGTTGTTGATCTCGACGTAGTCGCGGTGCTGGTCGGTGCCGTCCACCGGCTCCGACTCCAGGCTGTCGAACGTGGTGACCAGCGCGAACGGCAGGTCGAAGTTGATGTGCGCGTTCACCCCGGCGGCGGCCGACGGCAGGGGGCGGGCGTCCGGGCCGCGCATCCGCTCGAACAGGCAGGACCAGGCCTTGGGGCAGCCGGGGCTGGAGTCCGTCCAGAGCCGCATCGCATCGAAGTAGCGGGCCGCGAACTCGACGTCGAGCCGGGACAGGAAAACCGGGTCGGCGAACCGGTCGTCGTAGAGGCCGTCCAGCACGCTGGTGGTGATGGTGAGGTAGAGCTTGTTGAAGTCGGCGAGCGGGCAGCTCTCCTCCAGCGGAGGCAGCCGGACCAGCAGGTCCTGGAGCTTGGTGAGGTGGTCGACCACCGCCGGCACGTCGGCGGGGTGATCGGCGAGCAGGTCGACGATGTCCCGGTGCACGGGCCCCCAGACCGGTTCGGTCATCTTCTCCTCCACACTGCTCCGCGACACCCCCGTGTCGCCGTGACAGGGCACAGCCTTCCAGCCGGCGGCTGTCCGCCGGATCAGTAGAACGACGTATCCGTACCCGCGCGCCTAAGCCGATCGGTTACGCAGGTAGATGGCGCTGGCCTGGACCCGGGTGCGGACCTGGAGCTTGTCGAAGATGTGCGACACGTGCACGCCGATGGTCCGCTCGCTGATGAACAGCCGCTGCCCGATCTCCTTGTTGGTCAGCCCCTCGGCCACCGCGGCGAGCACCTCGCGCTCCCGGGCGGTGAGCACCGCCAGCTCGTCGCCGTCGGAGCCGGCGGCGGGGCCGGCGTCCCCGGCCGGGCCGCGCTCCTCCAGCCGCACCCGGGCCCGCCCGGCGAGGGTACGGATCTCCGAGGTCAGCGGGACCGCGCCGAGGCCCTGGGCCACCTGGTACGCCTGCCGCAGCAGCTTCCCCGCGGTGGCGCTGCGGCTGCGTCTGGCCAGCAGCGCCTCGGCCTGGCGCAGCCGGGAGTAGGCGGCCGGATAGGGATGGTTGCGCCGGTCCCACTCGGCCACCGAATGCGCCCACAGCTCCGGGTCGCTGCCGTCGAGCCGGCTCACCTCGGCCGCGCAGAGCGCCAGGAACCCGTCGACCACGTCGCGGACCGGCCGGGCTGCGTGCTCGCTCTTGCGGGCCACCCGCTCGGCGACCTCGCGCAGCCGGCGGACCGCGGTCTGGTCGACCGCCACGGTGCGGCTCGCGTGCGCCTCCGCCTCGGCCCGCAGGCCGTGCCAGACCAGCGCGGCGAGGATGCCCACGTCGTCGGAGCGGCTCTCGGTCAGGCCGCGCTGCACCGCCTGCCGGGCCAGGTCGTGCCGGCCCTGCCACATCGCCAGCCCGGCGCGCAGGGTGAGCAGCGGGATCACGTGCCGGGCGCCGCCGCCGGCGAGCACCGTGGCCACCGCGTCCAGGTCCCCGTCGGCGGCCTCGATGTCGCCGTAGCCGACGGAGAGGCGGCACCGGGCCAGCAGCAGCTCGACGGCGTCGGCGCCGGACGGGCGGTGCCGCAGCGCCGCCGCGACGACCTTCTCCGCCTCGGCCCACTGGCCCACCCGGAACAGCCCGTTGGTGGCGATGGCCAGCAGCCGCGTCTCGTACGTGCGACCGAGCCCCAGCTCGGCCACCCGCTCCGCGCCCCGGCGGGCCACCACCACCCCCTCCTCGAGGATGTTCAGCGGCCCGGTGAGCAGCTCGGCCAGGTGCAGGTACGCGCAGGCCACGTCCTCCGGCCGGCCCGCCCGCTCGGCGGTCTCCAGCGCCTCGCGCATCACCGCCAGCCCGGCGTCCGGATCCTCCAGGTACGCCTCGGAGAAGCCCAGCGCCGCGCTGGCCAGCACCACCTCGGTGGTGGACCCGTCCACCCGCCCCGCCAGCCGCAGCGCCTCCCGGGCCCGGCGGCCGGCGTCGGCGTACCGGCCCAGGTGCAGCAGCAGCTCGGCCAGGTGGGCGGCGGCGGTGGCCCGTTCCCCGGGGCTGCAGTCGGCCGCCTCCAGCGCCCGCTGGTACTCGGCCTCGGCCGGCGCGGACCGGCCGGCGGCGGCCAGGTAGCGGGCCCGACGGATGTGCAGCGCACAGGCGGACCCGCCGGCGTCCGCGGCGGCCAGTTCCTCCAGCAGCGTCAGCGCCCGGGCGTGCTCGCCGCAGTGGTGGGCCGCCTCGGCGGCGTGTTCGAGCAGGGTGGACCGGTCCACCGCCGGCGGCCCGCCGGCCGGCGTGTCGGCCAGCTGCAGCGCCACCGACCAGTGCCGGTGCGCCTCGGCGTAGCCGTGCAGCCGCTCGGCCTCCCGGGCGGCGGCCATCGCCGCCGGCAGCGCCCGGGCCGGCTCGCCGGCCAGCCGCCAGTGGTGCGCCAGCCGGGCCTGGTGCAGCTCGGCCGGCGCCGCGGTGAGCGCCTCGGCGTACCGGCGGTGCAGCGCGGCCCGCTCGGCCGGCAGCAGCTCGTGCTCCAGCACCTCGGCGACGAGCCGGTGCCGCAACCGGTAGCCGTCGTCCGCGCCGACCAGCAGCCGGTGGGCGACCGCCGCGCGGACCGCCTCGATCAGCTCGTCCTCGGGCAGCCGGACCACCCGGGCCAGCAGCCAGTGCTCGACCGGTTCCACCCCGGCGGCGACCGCGTGCACCACCGCGTGCGCGGGCTGGGGCAGCGCGTCCACCCGGGCGAGGAAGATCTCGCGTAGCGTGTCGGAGAGCCCGTCCCGCCCGTCGCGCAGGTCGCGGGCGAGCTCCTCCACCACGAACGGGTTGCCGCCGCTGCGCCGCCAGACCTGCTCCGCCGCCTCCGGGGCCAGCGGGCGGCCGACCACGGCGGCGGCGAGCCGCTCGGTGTCGGGGCGGTCCAGCGGGGCGAGGTCGAGCACCCGCACCGACCGCAGCCGGCGCAGCTCGGTGAGCACCCGGCGCAGCGGGTGGGCGCCCTGCAGCGACTCGGCCCGCACCGCGGCCAGCACCGACAGTTGCAGGTCGCCGAGGCCGGCGAGCAGATAGAGCAGCAGCTGACGGGTGCTCCGGTCGACCCACTGCAGGTCGTCCAGGACGAGCACCAACGGCCGCCCCTCGGCGATCAGGTGCAGCCCGCGGGAGACCCGTTCCAGCAGCGCGCCGGCGCCGTCCGCGCCGGCGGTCTCGTCGGTGAAGGTCTGCAGCAGGCTGCGGACCGCCGACGACGTCCGGGCGTGCGACGCGGTCAGTTCCGCGTCGAAGCGCCGCAGCGCCTGCAGCAGCGGGTGCAGCGGAGAGGCGTCGCCGATGTCCAGACAGGACCCGGTGAGCACCAGGGCACCGGCGTCGCGCAGCCGGGCACCCACCTCGCGCAGCAACCGGGTCTTGCCCACGCCGCTCTCACCGGTGAGGAAGACCGCGGCGGTGTGCCCGGGCGCCACGTCGTCGAGCAGCGCCGACCGCACCGCCGTCAGCAGGTCGGCCCGGCCGACGAGCGGCGCGGTGTCCACATCGCTGGCCATGGCACGCAGCCTAGTCACACGTCCCGGCACCGTTCTACGGGTCGATCGCCGGTGTGGTACTCCTCGCGTCGACATTGCGACCAAAGGTTGCGCCGGGCCGACATACGTCGTTCTGCCGATCCCCCGTCGGCCCGGTGGTGACAGTCTCCGAACGTCATCAGCCACGAACGGGGGAAAGGCGGTGTCCATGCCCACCACCACCATCGCCGACGCGGTGCCGGCCACACCCGTGCGCTGGCCGGTGCCCGAGGAACGGCGGACGGTCAGCGTGCTGTTCGTCGACATCGTCGGGTCCACCGCGCTGGTGGACCGACTGGACCCGGAGGACGTCCGGGCCCTGCAGCGGGCCTACTTCGCCACGGTCGCCGAGGTGCTGCGGCGGTGGCACGGGGTGGTCGAGAAGTACATCGGCGACGCGGTCATGGCGCTCTTCGGCGCCCGCGACTCGGACGGCTTCGACGCGTACCGGGCGGTGCGGGCCGGGCTGGAGATCCAGCGCGCCCTGGACCGGCGGTCGCTGGCCGGGGGGCCGCCGCTGCGGGTGCGGGTCGGGGTGGCCACCGGCGAGGCGGTGGTGGAGTTGGCCGGCGCCCGGGACGGCGGTCACGGCGCGGCCAGCGGCGCGGTGATCACCGCCGCGGCCCGGCTGCAGGAGCATGCCCCGCCGGGCGGTGTGGCGCTCTGCGCGGCCACCCACCGGGCCACCGCCGGCCTGGTCGAGCAGCGCCGCGTTCCGCCGGTGGCGATGGCCGGCAAGGCGTCGCCGGTCGACGTCTGGCACGCCACCGCCGTGGTGCGGCCGGCCCCGGTGCGGCACGGCGGCCCGTTCCTCGGCCGCCGCTGGGAGATGGCCGCCGCCCGTGACCAGATCGTCCGGGCGGTACGGGACCGCCGCCCGCGCTGGGTGTCGGTGGTCGGCCCGGCCGGCAGCGGGCGCAGCCGGCTGCTGCACGAGCTGAGCCGGGCGGTGGCGACGGTGGACTCGGTGGCGGTCCGCTGGTGCGTGGCGCACTGCCCGCCGTACCCGGACCACCCCCTGGCGCCGGTCGCCGAACTGGTCCGCGGCTTCGCCGGCCTCCGCGCCACCGACCCGCCGGCACGGGTACGCCGGCGGCTCGCCACCGCCCTCGCCGGCCTGCTGCCGCCGGGGCGCCTGCCGGGGGCGGTGTCCACGCTGGCCCTTCTGCTGAGCCGGCCGGACGACGTCGCGGGCCCCGACCCGGCGGCGCTGTGGGGAGAGGCGCTGCTGGCCCTGGCCGCCCGGCAGCCGGTGGTGGTGGCGGTGGACGACGTGGACCGGGCCGCGCCCGTGGTGACCCGCTTCCTGCGTACCCTGCTCGCCGAGGCCACCGACCGCGGCCTGCCGATGGCGGTGGTGACGGCGCACCGTCCGCATTGGGCGGATCCGCTGCCCGGGTCCGGCGCGCCGGTCGACCTGCGACCGCTCGACCCGGTGGAGAGCGGCCGGCTGCTGCGCCACCTGCTCACCCGGGCCGGCCGGCCGGTCGCGCTGGTGGACCGGCTGCTGCCCCTGGTCGGGGGCAGTCCCGGCCACGCGGTGGCGTACGTCCGGTCGCTGGTCGAGGGTGCGGACAACGCGGCGGAACTGCCGGTGCCCGAGCCGGTCCGCCGGGCCGTCGACGCGCGGCTGGACCGGCTCGACGGCGACCAGCGGGCGGCGCTGATGGCCGTGGCCAGCCGGGCGCCGGCCTGCACCGCGCCGACCGTGGACCGGCTGCTCGACTGGGCGCCCGGACGGGCTCGGCCGGTGCTGCGGGCGCTGGTCGCCCTCGGCCTTCTGGCCACCCGTCCGGCCGGCGGGTACGCCGTCGCGGAGGCGGTGGTGCGCCAGGTCGCGTACGCGCGGCTGCCGCGGGCGGTGCGGGCCGAGTTCGCCCGACGGGCCGCGGCGCCGGCCCCCGCTCCGACGGCGACCCCGACCGCCCACCCGGTTCCGGCCCCGAACGCCCACCCGATGGCCTCCCGGCGCACCCCGCCGGCCCGGTCGCGAGGCCTGCCGGCACCCACGCCGGTCCGGACCGGCATCCCCGCGGCGGTGCCGGCAGCCACGCCGGCTCGCACCGGCACGCTCACAGTGGCACGGCCGGTCGGGCCGGTGCCGGTGGCCGGCAACGGCGGAGTTCCGGCGCCACCTCGGCACCTCGCGTCCGTCGGCGCCGACAGCACGGACCGTCCCGGCGGCCAGCCGGCCGGCGCGGCCGGACCGACGCGCCCGGTGGGGACGACCGCCGGCGGGCGGCACCGCCAGGGCCTCCTGCCGGCGACCCGGTCGGCGCGCCCGTCGGTCCTGCCGCTCGGGTCGGCGCGGCGGCCGGCGCCGTCGGGCCGGGCCGTCGGCGACCCGGAGGAGCCGTGGTGGCGCTCGCCGCGGCACGGGAAACGTGGATCGGGTGGTGGCGGGGCGGTCCCGGCGCCGCGGCCGGGCATGGGCGGGCGCGCACCGGCGCGGTCGGTACGGGCGCCCACGTCGACCGCCGCCTGACGCGGGGCTGGATGCCTACCGGGCGGCCGGTCCCGGCGCGGGGGCGTTTCTCCGCCACGATCCAAGCTATCAGCCAGCATCCGGCGGCGGTATCGGGTGCGCGGCCGAGTGCGCAGGTCAGCGCCGTTGGCTAGGTTCGCCCGATGCCTATCGACGAGATCACCGCGGCCGCCGCGGGCAGCTGGACCCTGGGCGACCGCACCGTGCACCGGATGGGGTTCGGCTCGATGCGCCTCACCGCGAACCCGGACCGGGACCTGGCCGTCCGCGTGCTGCGACGGGCGGTCGAGCTCGGCGTCAACCACATCGACACGGCCGCCTTCTACTTCTCGCCCGGCGGGCCGCTGGGGGTCGGCACCGGCCCCGTCCGGTACGCCACCGAGCTGATTCGCGAGGCACTCGCCCCCTACCCCGACGACCTGGTCATCACCACCAAGGTGGGGCCCGACTACCGCACCTCGGCCTGGAGCGGGGAGCTGACCAGCCCCGCCGACCTGCGCCAGCAGGTCGAGGAGAACCTGCGCCGGCTGGGCCGCGATCACCTCGACGTGGTGAACCTGCGGATCGTGCGCCGGCCCGGCGACGACTCAGTGGCGGACCGGTTCGCCGCCCTCGCCGAGCTGTGCGACGCGGGACTGATCCGCCACCTCGGGCTCTCCAACGTCCGGGTCGACCACCTCGACGAGGCGCAGGCGATCGCGCCGGTGGTGTGCGTGCAGAACGCGTACGCCGTCGACGCGCACCGAAATTCGGACGAGGTGCTGCGGGTCTGCGGCGAGCGGGGCGTGGCGTTCGTGCCCTTCTTCGCGCTGGCCGGTACGCGTCGCGAGGCCGGGGCGACCGCCGAGCACGACGCGGCCGTACGCGAGGTCGCCCGCGCCCACGGGGCGACCCCGCACCAGGTACGGCTGGCCTGGACCCTGCACCAGGGCCCGCACGTGCTGGCCATTCCCGGCACCGGCGACCCGGAGCACCTGGCGCAGAACGTCGCCGCCGGCGCGCTGCGGCTCTCCCCCGACGACCTGGCCCGCCTCGGCTGAGCACGCCCCGACCGGGCCCTCACCCCGACCCGGGGCCGCCCGCGGCCCCGGGTCGGCATCCCGGTGTCTCGGAGCGGAAGCTGTGGCCGAGCTCGGGCCCCAAGCCGAAGTAGTGGCGGAAGTTGTAGATCAGCGGGCTCCACGCCGAGGGGTCGACGTGCTGGGTGCCCGGGACGACGACCCGCGGGTCGGCGTGCACCTTGAGCACCTCAGCCTCGACGATGAAGAAGTCTCCCGCGGCGTCGGGCCGTACGCGGGTGGCACGGGCTTCCAGTTGCAGCGGGCATTCGGCGACCCGGGGCGGCCGGACCAGGTCGGACGACACGGGGCGCAGGCCGGCGGCGGCGAACTTGTCCGGCTCGAAGCGGAAGGCCGTCCGCTTGTGCTCGGGTACGTCGCGCCGGCCGGTCAGCGGTGCCAGCCGTTCCACCGCCGGCCACAGGTCGGGACCGGGGAGGTTGACCACCAGGTCGGGGCGGCGGCGGAGGTTGCCGGCCGTCTGTCCGGCGCTACCCAGCCCCAGGACGACCACCTGGCCGAGCGCCCAGGCCGACGACATCGGCGCGAGGTTGGTCGAGCCGTCCTCGTTCTCCGTCGACAACAGCACGACCGGCGTGCCGAAGTACAGGATGCTCGGCGTGATGGGCAGGTGATCCGCGGTCCGGGGTGCGCGGCTGTCGGTGGCGGTGTCCATGCCCCGGGACGGTAGGGCGCGGACCTTTCGGCGACGGTCGAAGGATCCCGGGGCGGTGATTGCCGCCGGCGGCCGTGCACGCGGGACCCGCCGGTCCCGGGAGAGTGGTGCCGGCAGCGCGCCGGATCCCGCGCAGAGTCGTCGGCGCACGGGCTACCCTCAGAACGCCGGATAGCTGACATATTGGCGACAAGGGGAAGAAAGCCATGACCCGCACCGTCTCCGGCGGCACCCTGACCCTCGCCGACGACCTGACCATCAGCCGGATCGGCTACGGGGCCATGCAGCTCGCCGGGCCCAACGTCTTCGGCCCGCCCGAGGACCGGGACCAGGCCCTCGCGGTGCTGCGCGAAGCGGTGGACCTGGGCGTCACCCACATCGACACCAGCGACTTCTACGGCCCGCGGGTGGTCAACGAGCTGATCCGGGACGCCCTGCACCCGTACCCGGCCGAGCTGCGCATCGCCACCAAGGTCGGGGCCCGGCGCGGCGACGACGGCTCCTGGGAGGTGTCCCTGGAGCCCGACGACCTGAAGGCCCAGGTGCACGAGAACCTCGAGCACCTCGGGCTGGCCGCCCTCGACGTGGTCTACCTGCGAATCGGCTCGCCGGAGGGCACCTCCGACGAATCCATCGCGGACCAGTTCGGCGCGTTGGCCGAGCTGCGCGACGCGGGCGTCATCCGACACCTCGGCCTCAGCGGCGTCACCCCGTCCCAGCTCACCGAGGCGCAGGCCATCGCGCCGGTGGTCCTGGTGCAGAACCTCTACAACCTGGCCAACCGGCAGGACGACCCGCTGGTCGACCGGTGCGCGGCCGAGGGCATCGGCTTCGCCGCGTTCTTCCCGCTCGGTGGCTTCAACCCGGTGCAGTCCGACACGCTCGTCGACGTCGCCGTCCGCCTGGGCGCCTCACCGCAGCAGGTCGCCCTCGCCTGGCTGCTCCAGCGCTCCGCCACGACCGCCCTCATCCCGGGCACGTCGTCCCTCGACCACCTGCGCGAGAACGTCGCCGCGGCCGAGCTGGAGCTGCCGGCCGCCGCGGTCGCCGAGCTCGACACCATCGGCCGGCCGCCGCCGACGCCCTAACCGGCGAGGAAGACGAGCGACCGTTCCCACGTCCGCTCGGCGGGCCGCGCGTCGTGGTCGGGCACGTCCGGGTCGGTGAACAGGTGCCCGGCCCCCGGATAGCGGTACACGTCCACCGCGGCGCCGGCGGAGGTCATCGCCCGCTGCCACTCGTCCACCTCGGGCTGTGGTTCGTACTCGTCGGGGTCGGCCAGGTGCAGCTGCACCCGCAGGCCCGGGCGGACCGCCTCCGGCGCGCCGGCGGTGCCGTGGAAGAGCAGCAGCCCGGCGGTGTCGGGACGCTCGGCCAGCATCGCGCCGGCCACCCCGGCGCCCATCGAGAAACCGGCGAGCACGGTGTCGGCCGGCAGGCCGCGCAGCGCCGCCCGGGCCCGGTCGAGCACGGCCTCCTCCCCGATCTTGTCGAACAGGGCGAAGCCGTCCTCGACCGTCTCCGCGGCCGGCACGCCGTACAGGTCGGGGGTGCTGACCTCATGCCCGGCGGCGCGCAGCCGGTCGGCGGCGCTCAGCACGGCGGGACGCAGCCCGTAGACCGAGTGGAAGAGCACGATGTGTCGCATCGGCCCATCGTGCCCGAAACCCCGACCGGACCGGCCGCGCCGCGCGGAGGCCACCCGGCCGACGCGGCGCCCGCCGGCCCGACCCTGGGTAGTCGCCGTCAGGCCAGCGCCACCAGCCGCGGCACCAGTTCGGCCGGCGCCGGCATCGCGGCGATCTCCCGGCTGACCTGCGTCGCGGCGTCGCGCAGCGCGGGGTCGGCGACCAGCCGGGTGAGGGTTGCCGGGGTGATGTCGCGGGTGGCGGCGGCGATGCCGGCGCCCCGGGCAGCCACCAGTTCCGCGTTCTGCCGCCGATCGCCCGGCCCCACCGTGGCCAGCTGCGGCACCCCGGCGACCAGGGCGCCGAAGATGCTGCCGGCGCCGCCGTGGTGCACCAGCGCCGCACTGGCCGGCAGCGCGGCCGGCAGCGGGATCCAGCCCACGGTACGGACGTTGTCGGGCAGCGTCGCCCGGGCCAGCCGCTCGTCCGGCCGGACCAGGACGAACTCCGCGTCCACCCGGCCCGCCGCGGCGACCACCGCGCGCATCGGGCCACCGCCGCCGGGCCCGGCCACGGTGCTACGGCTGACCAGCACACGGGGGCGCCCGCCCGGCTCGCGCAGCCAGTCCGGCAGGTCACCGCCGCCGAGGTACGAGCCGTAGCGCATCGGCCAGCCGTCCTGGCCGAGCAGGCTCGGTGGGGCGACCGCGACGGCGGCCGCCGGCGGGGGCAGTTCGGCCAGGCCGTGCCGGCGCAGCGCCGGGGCGAGCCGCTCGACCGTGGCCCGGACCAGCGCCCGGCCGTCGAACAGGGCGTTCTCGTGGCGTACCGCCGGCACGCCGAGCCGGGCCGCGGCGACGGCGCCGGCCACCGCGAACGGCTCGTGCACGACCAGGTCCGGCCGCCACTCCTCGGCCAGCGCGACCACCCCGTCGGCGAGCTGGTCGTTGACCGCACCGAAGAGCAGGCCGGCGCCCCGGGTGCCGGCCCGGCCGGCCAGCTCGGCGCGGGCCACCAGCGGGTGGCGCAGCAGCACGCCGCGGGCGATGCGGCCGAAGTCGAACGCCGGCGCGACGTCGCGCACCGGCAGCCCGGAGCGGGCCACGTCCAGCCCGTCGGCGGCCGTGGCCACCAGCACCTCGTGCCCGGCGTCGCGCAGCGCGACGGCCAGCGGGACGAGCGGGAAGACGTGGCCGATCAACGGCGCGGAGACCACCAGCACGCGCATGGCGTCGATGCTAGGTGGCCGGCGCGACCCGGTGGGGGCCGCGCCTCACCCCGGCTGCCCGTTGACAGTGCGGCTGCGGCCCCGGAACTCGGCGACCACCTCGCCGTCGGACCGGGTGACCGTGACGTCGTAGATGCCGCTGCGGCCGTACCGGGTCCGCTCGGTGGCGCGGGCGACCAGCAGGTCCCCCGCGCGGGCCGGCCGGACGAAGGTGATCTCGCCGCCGGCGGCGACGGTGACCGGGCCGTGGCTGTTGCAGGCCAGCGCGAAGGCGGTGTCGGCGAGCAGGAAGACGTAGCCGCCGTGGGCGATGGCGTGGCCGTTGACCATCGCGGCGGTCACCCGCATCCGGGCCACCGC
Source organism: Micromonospora sp. LZ34 (assembly GCF_052981855.1). NCBI lineage: Bacteria > Bacillati > Actinomycetota > Actinomycetes > Micromonosporales > Micromonosporaceae > Micromonospora > Micromonospora sp. LZ34. Next base: position 103,145 of record NZ_JBRIQN010000007.1, on the reverse strand, counting down.
CGTACCGTCGGCGGCGGCGACCAGCTCGATCCCGAGGCTGCGGGAGGCCGCGTCGGCGTCGAACATGTCGTACGCGGCGTTGCGTGCGGCGCCCACGTCAGCCGGCCCGCCGCTGGTCGACGATCCGGCGCATCTTGCCCATCGACCGCTCCACGCCGTCCGGCTCGACCACCTCCACCGCCACGCTCACCCCGACGGTGCTCTTGACCAGGTCGACCAGGGCCGCGCCGGCCCGCTCGGCGGCGTCGACGGTGACCCCGGCGCGCCGCTCCACCCGTACGGTCAGCGTGTCCATCCGCCCCTGCCGGTCCAGGACGCACTGGAAGTGCGGCGACAGCTGCGGGGTACGCAGGATCAGCTCCTCGATCTGGGTCGGGAAGACGTTCACCCCGCGCACGATCATCATGTCGTCGGTGCGCCCGGTGATCTTCTGGATCCGGCGCATCGGCCGGGCGGTGCCGGGCAGCAGCCGGGTGAGGTCCCGGGTGCGGTAGCGGACCACCGGCATGGCCTCCTTGGTCAGCGAGGTGAGCACCAGTTCACCCCGCTCCCCGTCGGGCAGCACCTCGCCGGTGACCGGGTCGATGATCTCCGGGTAGAAGTGGTCCTCCCACAGGTGCAGCCCGTCCTTGGTCTCCACGCACTCGTTGGCCACCCCGGGGCCCATGACCTCGGACAGCCCGTAGATGTCGACGGCGTGCATGTCCAGCCGCTGCTCCATCTCCCGGCGCATGTCCTCGGTCCACGGCTCGGCGCCGAAGATGCCCACCTGCAGCGAGGTCTCCCGCGGGTCGACGCCCTGTCGCTCCATCTCGTCCACGATCGCCAGCAGGTAGCTCGGCGTGACCATGATGATCTCCGGCTGGAAGTCCCGGATCAGCAGCACCTGCCGTTCGGTCATCCCGCCGGAGACCGGGATGACCGTGCAGCCCAGCTCCTCGGCGCCGTAGTGCGCGCCGAGCCCGCCGGTGAACAGCCCGTAGCCGTACGCGACGTGCACCCGGTCGCCGGGGCGACCGCCGGACGCGCGGATCGACCGGGCCATCAACCGGGCCCAGGTCTTCAGGTCGGCCGCGGTGTAGCCGACCACGGTCGGCCGGCCCGTGGTGCCGGAGGAGGCGTGCAGCCGGGCGATCCGTTCGCGGGGCACGGCGAACATGCCGAACGGGTAGTTCTCCCGCAGCTCGGCCTTGCCGGTCAACGGGAAGCGGGCCAGGTCGGCCAGGTCCCGGCAGTCGTCGGGGTGCACGCCGGCGGCCTCGAAGGCGCGCCGGTAGTGCGGCACGTTGTCGTACGCGTGCCGCAGCGACCAGCGCAGCCGCTTGAGTTGCAGCGCCCGCAGCTCGTCGACGCCGGCCCGCTCGATCGGTTCCAGGTCCTCGGGGCGAGGGGTGCGGTCCTGCATCGTTGCCTCCTGCGTGGCTCCCGGCGCGGCCGGCGGGTCGGGTGAGCGCCCCGCACCGGCTCGTCCGCGCCCGCGCGGTCACCGCCTCGGCGCCGGGAGATCACGCGCCCGCCGATCCGGGTACCGTACGCCCGCCGCCGGGCGGGCACCACCGCCGGGTGGCGCCCGCCCGGGCGGTGCTCAGACGGTCAGCAGGGCCTTGCCGACCACCGTCCGGCCCTCGACGGCCCGGTGCGCGTCCGCGGCCCGGTGCAGCGGGAAGGTCTGCCCGACCAGCGGCGCGATCCGCCCGGCCGCCGCCGCGTCGAGCGCGGCGCGCAGGTGCCGGCGGGCCTGCTCCGGCGTGAACTGCACGTCGGCGATGCCGGTGACCGCGATCCGCCGGGCCTTCGCGGACTCCGGGTCGGGTACCGCGAACGCCCCGGCCGGGGTGCCGTGCGCGGAGAACCGGCCGCCCGGGCGCACCAGGTCGAAGGCCGCCCGGCCGTAGTCGCCACCGGCGCCGTCGAAGACCACGCCCACCGCACCGACGTCGGCGCGGACCCGGTCGGTCCAGCCCGGCTCGTCGTAGTCCACCACCAGATCCGCGCCGAGCCGGCGCAGCGCGTCCAGCTTCGCCGGGCCCCGCGCCGCGGCGACGACGAACCCGCCGCTGGCGCGTACCTGCTGCACCAGGATCGCGCCGAGGCCACCGGCGGCGGCGGTGACCAGCACCCGGTCGCCGGCCTCGACCGGCAGCAGGTCGAGCAGCCCGAACGCGGTGACCCCGTCGTGCAGCAGCGCGGCCGCGTCGGTGAGCCGGACCCCGTCCGGCACCGGCACCGCGTTCGCCGCCGGCGCCACGGCCCGTTCGACGTAGCCGCCGCGCTCGTCGGTGCGGCTGACCACCCGGCGGCCGACCCAGCCCGGGTCGACCCCGGCGCCGACCGCGGCGACCGTGCCGGCCACCCCCACCCCCGGCCGGTACGGCGGCCGGACCGGGAAGTACGCCCCACCCTGGCCGCGCCGGATCATCGTCTCCACCCAGAGCACGTCCGCGGCGGCCACCTCGACCAGCAGCTCACCGGGGCCAGGAACCGGCTCCGGCGCCTCGGTCGGCGTCAGCACCTCCGGCCCCCCGAACGCCGTCACCTCGATCACCCGCATGTCGCCCTCCACATTGCTCGTCCGCTGGGACCAGCCTCTGAGGTGAAGCGGGGTTGAGGTCAACGGGCCGTGGGGTGACGTGCCCCACCGGTCAGGGGTACTCCGGGTCCAGCTTGCGCTCCCGCAGCAGCGCGTCGAGTTTCGCCTCGATCCGCTCGTCGGACTCACGGGACTGGGAGGAACCCCAGTAGTAGAAGAGGGCCAGCCCGGCCGCCTGCCAGACCAGCTGGAGGAACTCCGACTGCCAGTTCTCGAAGGTCGAGGCGAAGAACTGGGACAGGAAGTCGGCCCAGGCGAAAGACTGGCCGTGCTGGCTCGCCTCGTTGCTCTCCACGACCGCCTGGAAGACGAACTGGCCGAGCCAGGAGAACAGGAACAGCGCCCCGGTCACCAGGGCGAACGCGTACGCCTTCGGCCACCGCGGCTTGCGGAACGGCGGCCCCGCGGCCCGAGTGCCGCGGCCGCGCGACCGTCCCCCGCCGGAGGCTGAACCGGACGGGCGCTCCTTGGCCGACGTCGTCGTCTCCGCCATCGCGACCCCCTCTCGACGAAGCCTGCCGAGCTTGTTCCCCAGCTCAGCGGCGTCGAAACGAGGTGTCGGCGTGGCGCGACGGCGGTTCAGCGGGGTGCCGGCAGCCGGTGCAGGGCGTCGACCAGCGGGGCGAGTTCCGGGGTGGCCTCCGCCCCGGCCAGTGCCTGCGCGAGCACCCGGTCGTGGGTGGGGCGGGCCTGGTCGAGCAGTTCGGAGCCGGCCGGGGTGAGTTCGGTGTAGATGCCGCGCCGGTCGTCCGCGCAGAGCACCCGGGTCAGCAGGCCGCGATCCTCCAGCCGGGTGACCAGCCGGGTGGTGGCGCTGTCGGAGAGCGCCGCGGCCCGGGCGAGCTGGCGCATCCGCATGTGCCAGCCGTCCTGCCGGGAGAGCGCGTCGAGCACCGTGTACTCCACCACCGAGAGGTCGTGCCCGGCCTGCAGGGCGCGCTCCAGGGACGTCTCGATGAGGCCGTGCAGCGCGGCAAGGGTGCGCCAACCCTGGGCGCGGATCTCGACCGCGTCGTCGCCGATGCCCATCGGTGCCCCCTGGAAGTGTGTCCCGGTCGACAACCAGGCTAACACGCTTGCGCCGGTAGAACGCGCGTGCAACTATTTCGTTGCTGCCGCGTGTAGTTGCACACGCCGCCTATCTGACCCCTCCCCGGAACGGACGACCATGTCTGCACGCACCCGGTCCCTGCCCGCCGGCCTGTTCGCGCTGGCCGTCGGCGCCTTCGGCATCGGCCTCACCGAATTCGTGATCATGGGTCTGCTGCCCCAGGTCGCCGCCGACTTCGCGGTCACCGAGTCGGTCGCCGGCTGGCTGATCTCCGGCTACGCGCTGAGCGTCGCGGTCGGCGGGGTGGCCCTGACCGCGGCGGTCACCCGGCTGCCCCGCAAGCAGGTGCTGCTCGGCCTGATGGTGCTCTTCATCGTGGGCAACCTGCTCTCCGCGGTGGCCGACGGCTACGCCGCGATGCTGGCCGGCCGGATCGTCGCCGCCCTCTGCCACGGTGCGTTCTTCGGCATCGGCGCGGTGGTCGCCGCCGGGCTGGTCGCGCCGGCCCGCCGGGCGGGCGCCATCGCGCTGATGTTCGCCGGGTTGACCACCGCCAACGTGCTCGGCGTGCCGTTCGGCACCTTCCTCGGCCAGCACTTCGGCTGGCGGTCCACCTTCTGGGCGATCACCGGCATCGGCGTGCTGGCGCTGGCCGGCCTGGCCCTGCTCGTCCCGGGCCGGGCGGCCGGCGACACCGGCCCCGCGGGCGGGCTCCGGAGCGAACTGCGCGCCTTCACCCACCCGCAGGTGTGGCTGTCGCTGCTCGTCACGATCCTGGGCTTCGGCGGCATGTTCGGCGCCTTCACCTACATCGCGTACACCCTGACCGAGGTCAGCGGCTTCGCCACCGGCGCCGTGCCGTGGCTGCTCGTGCTCTTCGGGGTCGGCCTCTTCGCCGGCAACCTGCTCGGCGGGCGGGCGGCCGACGTGTCGCTGTCCCGCACCCTGGTCACCGTCCTGGCGGCGCTGACCGTGGTGCTCGCCGGCTTCGCCCTGACCGCCGCCAGCCAGCCGCTCACCATCGTGTCCCTGCTGTTGATGGGCGCCTTCGGCTTCGCCACCGTGCCCCCGCTGCAGATGCGGATCATGCGGTACGCCCACCAGGCCCCGACGCTGGCCTCCGGAGCGAACATCGCGGCCTTCAACGTCGGCAACGCCCTGGGCGCCTGGGTCGGTGGGGTGACCATCTCGGCGGGGCTCGGCTACACCGCCCCGATCTGGGCCGGCGCCGCGGTCACCCTGGCCGGCCTCGGCGTGCTGCTGGCGGCACTGCGTCCGGCCCGCCGGCGCGCCGACCGGCCGGACGCCGAGCCGAACCTGGTGGACGCGGCCACCGGGTGACCGCCGGCCACCGGCGAACCGCCGGCAATCGCTCGGAGACCGGCGCGGGGCCGGGCCGGAACGCCGGCCCGACCCCGCACCCGATCATCGCCACGCCATCTTCTCGCAATTGCAAATTGTTGGCAACAAGGTCTGGACACCCGTCCCGACATGTAACTAGCCTGCTCGCTATGAGTCCTTACATCAGCAACGCCGCGGCGTGGCAGGAGAGCTGGGACCGCCAGCAGGAGGCGTTCCTGCCGGACCGGGAACACCGGTTCGCCGCGATGCTCGACGCGGTCGATGCGATCCTCGACGGCGGGCGCCCCCGCCTGCTCGACCTGGCCGGCGGCACCGGCACCATCTCCCAGCGGGCGCTGCGCCGCTTCCCCGACGCCGAGGTGACGCTGGTCGACCTCGACCCCGCGCTGCTCGCCATCGCCCGCGCCACCCTCGGCGACCGGGTCACCGTGGTGACCGCCGACCTCGGCCGGCCCGACTGGTCCGCCGCGCTGCCGCACCGGGAGTACGACGCCGTGCTCACCGCCACCGCCCTGCACTGGCTGCCGGGCGACCGGCTCGCCCGGCTCTACGCCGAGGTGCGCGACCTGCTGCGCCCGGGGGGCATCCTGCTCAACGCCGACCACATGCCCGACGACAGCCTGCCGCAGCTCACCAAGCGGCTGTTGGACCGCGCCCGGGACCGCCGCGACGCCCGGTACGCCGCCGGCGCCGTGCTGTCCTGGTCGGACTGGTGGGAGCGGGCGGCGGCCGATCCGACGCTCGGCCCGCTGGTCGCCCGCCGCCGGGAGATCTACCCGAGCGGGCACAGCCCGGAGTGGAACCCGCCGGTCTCCTGGCACCTGGCGGCGCTGACCGACGCCGGTTTCGCCGAGGTGGGCATTCTCTGGCGGGGCGGCACCGACGCCGCCGTCGCGGCGGTGCGCTGACCCCACCCCCCGGTCCGGTTCGGCGCGCCGGTCGGTGCACCGGACGTTATGCTGGCGCCCGCCGCCGGACGGCCGCTGCCGGCGGCGGCGTCCGCTGCCGGGGAGGAGACGTGACGGGCCCTCCCGAGCCACCACGCATCGACCCCGATGTCGACCTGCGGCTCCCCGGCGACCGGAGCGAACTGTCCGCGCACCCGGCGGCGGTGCTCGGCGCGGTCTCCGCCGGGGGCGTGCTCGGCGCGCTGGCCCGGGCCGGCCTCCAGGCGGCGTTTCCGCACGGTCCGGCCGGCTTTCCGTGGGCGACCTTCGGGGTCAACCTGAGCGGCTGCCTGCTGATCGGCGTGCTGATGGCGGTGCTCGGCCGGGTCGGTGGCGGGCGACCGCTGCTGCGCCCGTTCCTCGGCGTGGGCGTGCTCGGTGGCTACACCACCTTCTCCACGTACGCCGTCGACGTCCACCGGGCGCTGCTGGCCGGCGCACCCGCGACCGCGCTGGCGTACCTGGGCGCGACGCTGGTCGGGGCGCTGCTCGCGGTCTGGGTCGGGGACGCCGCCGCGGACCGGCTGCTGCGCCGGAGCGGCCGGTGACCGTCCTGCTCGTCGCGCTCGGCGCCGCCGTCGGCGCGCCGCTGCGCTACCTCACCGACCGGGCGGTGCAGGCCCGGCTCGGCTCGGCCTTCCCCTGGGGCACGCTCACCGTCAACGTGGTCGGGTCGCTGGTGCTCGGGGTGGTCGCCGGGCTGCCAGCGACCGCGGCGGTCGGCGCGCTGGTCGGCACCGGCTTCTGCGGCGCCCTGACCACCTGGTCCACGCTGAGCTACGAGACGTTGCGGCTGGCCCGCGCCGGCCGGCGGCCGGCCGCGCTGGCCAACGTCACCGCGAGCGTGGCCGCCGGGCTCGCCGCCGCCACCGCCGGCTACGCGCTCGCCCGCGCCTTCACCGGTTGACCGGCCGCGCCGCCGTGCCGTCCCGGCCGGGGGTGTTCACCGGCTGACCGGCTGCCGGCGCCGTGGCCGGCGGAACACGTCGGCGACCAGCGGGCGGAACATCGCGGCGGTGTCGCGGAGGAACCCGGCCCGGGTGAGGCCGAGCCGGCGCAGCGCCGCGCCGTGGTCCACCGCCACCACGGCGGTCGCGCCGAGCAGCAACACCCACCAGGCGGCCGCCGCCAACCACCGGGCCGGCGCCGGGGTGGCCACGAAGCCGGCCCGCAGCCGGTCGACGTGGAACGGGACGTGCCGCCGCTCGTCGGCGAGGATCCGGCCGGCCACCTCGGTCAGCGCCGGATCGGTGGTGCCGTCGCGCAGCGCCCGGTAGTACCGCAGCGCCACCACCTCGGCGACCATCAGCGTCAGCAGTTCCAGCCGGAGGCCGGCGCAGCGGCGGACGGCCACGAAGACCCGGTCGCTCCAGTGCCCCGGGATCGTGCCGGCGCCCGCGTTGCGCAGCAGGCGTTCCAGCAGCCGGGCGTGGTGCTGCTCCTCGGCGACGAAGAGCCGCACCGCGGCCAGGTAGTCCGGGCCGCCAACCTGGCCGGCGCGGGCGATCAGGCTGGCGCCGTCGCCGTCCTCGCCCGCCTGGAACCGTTGGATGCTGCGGACCACCGCCGGGTCCAGCGGGCCACCGTCCGCCCACGGCGGTTCGGTCAGCCCGGCCCGGCGGCGCGCCTCCTGCTCGAAGTCGCGCCGCCAGGCCGCGAAACCGTCACCGTCCATGCCGAGCCCCCTCCCCCGCCGGCCGTACCGGTCGCGGGCAAGCTACCCGAACGGCGTCAGCCGGTGGGGGTGGCGAGGGCGGCCACCGGGCCGACCACGAACACCGCCGGCGGCCGCATCCCCTCCCGGGCGGCCAGCGCGCCGATCTCGTCGAGCCGGGACCGCAGTGCCCGCTGGTCGGCGTGCCCGGCGTCCTGCACCGCCAGCACCGGCGTGTCCGGTGCCCGCCCGTGCTCGACCAGCACCGCGGCGATCTTGTCGACGGTGTCCACCGCCATCAGCAGCACCAGGGTGCCCCGGGCCCGGCCCAGCGCGGCCCAGTCCACCAGCGAGTCGGGGTGCCCGGGTGGCAGGTGCCCGGAGACCACGGTGAACTCGTGCGCCACGCCCCGGTGGGTGACCGGCACGCCGGCCAGGGCGGGCGCGGCCACCGCGCTGGTCACCCCGGGCACCACGGTGACCGGCACCCCGGCCGCCGTGCAGGCCAGCACCTCCTCGTGGCCCCGGCCGAAGACGTACGGGTCGCCACCCTTGAGCCGGACCACCCGTCGTCCCGCGCGGGCGTGCTCGATCAGGGCGGCGTTGATGGCGTCCTGGGCCATCGACGGGCCGCGGGGCACCTTGGCCGCGTCGACCACCCGCACTCCGGGGCGCAGCCCGACGAGCAGGCCCTGCGGGGCCAGCCGGTCGACCACCACCACGTCGGCGGCGTCGAGCAGCGCCCGCCCCCGTACGGTGATCAGGTCGTCCGGCCCGGGGCCGCCGCCGACCACCGCGACCTGGCCCGGTCCGGAACCGTGGTCGTGGCCCGCGTCGTGGTGGCCGTGGTGGTGGTGCCCGCCGACCGGGTCGTCGGGGTGGTCGTGCGGGGTCTGCGGCCGGCCGACCTTGTCGGCGAAGCCCGGCAGCGCCACCCGGTACGCGCAGGTGTCGCAGTTCATCCGGATGTCCCCGCGCAGCGCCTCGGCGTGCCGTTGCAGCACCAGGTCGGCCAGCGCGTCGCAGTCGCCGATCAGGTCGGCCACCCGGACGTCGATCCCCGGGTGCGCGGCGGCGTACGCGGCGGACTGGGCGACGATCCGGTCCGGCAGCACCCCGGCGAAGAGGAAGTACGGCGCCACCACGATCCGCCGCGCGCCGAGCCGGCGCAGCCGGTCCAGCACGGCCGGCACCGACGGTTCGGCGAGGGAGACGAAGCCGGGTTCCACGCCGGCGTAGCCGCGCCCCTCCCAGAGCAGCCGGGCCACCTTGGCGACCTCGGCGTTGGCGTCCGGGTCGGTCGAGCCCCGGCCGATCAGCGCCACCCAGGTGCCGGCCCGCTCGTCCCCGCCGAGCGCCGCGTCGATCCGCTCCTCGAGCACGGTGTGCAGCAGCGGGTGCGGGCCGAGCGGGCGCCCGTAGCGGTAGCGCAGCCCCGGATGGCGCCGCCGTTCGCGGGCCAGCGCGGCCGGGATGTCGCCCTTGCCGTGCCCGGCCGCGGTGAGCACCAGCGGCAGCGCGACCAGCGACCGGTGGCCCCGGTCGACCAGCGCGCCGACCGCGTCGGCCAGTGGGGGGCGGGACAGCTCGATGAAGCCGCCCTCGACGGCGGCGACCACGCCGGCGGCGCGGTCGCGGACCCGCTCGACCAGCGCGGCGAACTGCGCGACCCCGGCCGCGCTGCGGGTGCCGTGCCCGACGACGACCAGTGCCGTCATGGTCCCTCCTCCTCGTACAGCAGGGCGTTGAGGGCGGCGGCGGCGACCGCCGAGCCGCCCTTCTCGCTCCGGTTGGACAACCCGGGCAGGCCGCTAGCGCGCAGCGCCGCCTTGGCCTCGACCGCGCCGACGAAGCCGACCGGCAGCCCGACGACCAGCGCCGGCCGGGCGTCGGAGGTGACGAGTTCGTCCAGGGCGGTGGGCGCGCAGCCGACCACCCACACCGCGCCGGGGCCGACCCGGTCCAGGGCGATCCGGACCGCCGCCGCCGACCGGGTGAGCCCGGCCGCGCGGGCCAGCGCGGCGGCGGCCGGCTCGGCGACCGGGCAGATCGTCTCCCGCCCGGTGATGCCGGCGGCCACCATCGCCACGTCGGTGACCACCGGCGCGCCGGCGCGCAACGCGGCCAGCCCGCCGGCCAGGGCCGCCTCGACGCAGACCAGGTCGGTGACGTAGTCGAGGTCGGCGCTGGCGTGCACCACCCGCTCGGTGACGGCGCGGGTCAACGGCGGCAGGTGGGACAGGTCCACCCGGGACCGCAGGATCTCGTAGGACCGCCGCTCGATGGGGTGGACGGTGCGGCTCACCGGCCCGCCCCGGGCCCGCCCGGCCCGTCCACCGTGACCGTCGGCGCGGTGTCGGCCGCGGTCGCCGTCCCGACCGGGGTCACCGCGCCGTACCGGCGGTCGTAGCCGCGTAGCTTCCACAGCGCCACCGCGCCGGCCCAGGCGGCCACGAAGAGCACCACCACGGCGTAGCCGAGCTGCTCGAAGTGGTCGGCGACCGAGGCGTAGCCGGCCAGCGCGGACAGGCCGAGGTGGTCGGCGAGCAGCCCGGCGGCGTACACGCTGGCCACCACGGCGCCGACCAGCACGGTCATCGCCGTGGTGGCGAGGTTGTAGTAGAGCCGGCGGGCCGGGTGCCGGTACGCCCACGAGTAGGCGCGGCTCATCAGCAGGCTGTCCGCGGTGTCCATGGCGGACATCCCGGCGGCGAAGAGCAGCGGCAGGGTGAGCAGGGCCAGCACCGGCAGCCCGCCGGCGGCGGCGGTGCTCGCCGACAGGGCGAGCAGGGTCACCTCGCTGGCGGTCTCCAGGCCGAGGCCGAAGAGGAACCCGACCGGCGCCATGTGCCAGGACTGGCGCACCAGCGCGCGGGCCCGCGAGCCGAGGACGCGCTGCACCAGCCCGCGGTTGAGCAGGTGCAGGTCGAGTTCCCGCTCGTCCAGCTCACCGTGGCGCAGCCGGCGCCAGAGCCGGGCCAGGCCGGCCAGCACGGCGGCGTTGAGCACCGCGACCAGGGCGAGGAACGCGGTGGCGGTGACGATGGCGACGGTGGCGCCCACCTCGCGGGCCTGCTCCAGGCCGGGTCCGGCGAGGTTGGCCGAGGCGAGCCCGACGACTAGCGCCAGCAGCAGCACCACCGCGCTGTGCCCGAGGGCGAAGAAGAATCCGACGCCGACCGGGCGCCGGCCGCGCAGCAGCATCAGCCGGGTGGTGTCGTCGATCGCGGCGATGTGGTCGGCGTCGAAGGCGTGCCGCACCCCGAGCACGTACGCGAGGGTGCCGGCGCCGGCGAGCCCGCCGGCCGCCGCGGGCTGGTCGTTCCAGTACAGGTAGAGGCTCCAGCCGGCGACGTGCAGCACGGCGACGGCCAGCACGATACCGCCGAGCCGCACCCGTTCGGCCCGGCTCCACCGGCCGGCCGGGGGTGCGGCGCTGGCCACGGTCGAACTCATCGGATTCCTCCACATCGGTCGGTGCCGGCGGCGCGGATCGCGTCCACCGGGCAGATCTCCAGGCATTCCAGGCAGCCGGTGCACCGGTCGGCGCGCACCTCCAGCCCGCCGGCCACCGGCCGCAGCGCGTGCGTCGGGCAGGTGAGCAGGCAGGCGCCGCAGCCCTGGCAGCCGGCCACGGTCACGGCCGCCACCGGTACCCCCGCGGGGTGACCATCCGGCCGGCGACGATCCGGGTGCGGCTGCTGCCCACCACGACGACGCTGTACATGTCGACCAGCGCGGCGTCGACGGTGGCCAGGGTGGCCAGGTGCACGTGCTCGCCGGCCCGGCTGGCGTTGCGCACCACACCGACCGGGGTGTCCGGCGGGCGGCGCGCGGCGAGCAGCCGCAGCGCCGCGTCGAGTTGCCAGTCCCGGGTGCGGCTGCGCGGGTTGTAGAGCAGGGCCACCAGGTCGCCCTCGGCGACGGCGGTCAGCCGGCGCTCGATGACCTCCCACGGGGTGTGCAGGTCGGAGAGGCTCAGGTAGGCGTGGTCGTGGCCGAGCGGCGCGCCGAGCAGGGCCCCGGCGGCGAGGGCGGCGGTCACCCCGGGCACGCCGACCACGTCGATCCGCTCGTCGGCGTACTCCAGGGCGGGGCTGGCCATCGCGTACACCCCGGCGTCGCCGGAGCCGACCAGGGCGACGGCGTGCCCGGCGGCGGCCTCGGCGACCGCGGCGCGGGCCCGGGCCTCCTCGGCGCCCAGCCCGCTGGCCAGCACCCGGGTGCCGGGGCGCAGCAGGTCACGCACCTGGTCGACGTACTGGTCGAGGCCGACGACCACGGCGGCCCGGCGCAGCTCGGCGACCGCCCGCGGGGTGCGCAGGTCGGCCGCACCGGGGCCGAGACCGACCACGGCGAGCCGGCCGCGCGGGGCGTGCCGGGCCACCGCCACGGTGGCCATCGCCGACGCGGTCTTCGGCACCAGCAGCTCGCCGTCGCCGCCGAGCAGCGCGGCCGCCTCGGCGACGCTCGGCGTGCCGACCGCCGCGCGGACCACCTCGCTGGGGTGCGGCACGTCGACCGCGGCCAGCTCCGCGGCCGGATAGGTCACCAGTGGTACGCCGATCGCGTCCGCGGTCGCCCGGATGCCCGGCTCGTCGGCCTTGACCTCGGCGCTGGCCAGGTGGCGCAGGCTGGCCGGGCTGAGCCCGGCCGTGGCGAGCGCCCGGTCCAGCAGCCCGCGCACCTCGCTGGCGGGCACCCCGCGGCTGGCCCCGACCCCGGCGACCAGCGACGGAGGCCGCAGCACGGCGGTCCGCCCGTCGAGCGGCACCAGCCGGTCGGTCACCAGCAGCCGGTACCCGCCGCCGGCCGCCGGCCCGGCGTCCAGCACCGGCGCGGCCTGAGCCGTCACCTCCGCACCCGCGCCCGCGGGCGCCGCCGGGTCGGGCAGCGCCGGCGCGGGCGCGGGACGGACGTTGGGTGGCAGCGCGGGCAGCGGCCAGCTGGCGTCGGCGACCAGCGTGACCGGCTCGCCGTCGAGGATGGCGCGGCTGACCGCGGCGACGGCGCCCTCGACCGGCCAGCCGAGGGTGTCCAGCCCGGGCAGGCCGGCCGTGTCGGTGGCGGTGGTCACCACCGGCCGCGCGTCGAGCAGCGCGCCGACCCGCTCGGCGAGGTCGTTGGCGCCGCCGGCGTGCCCGCCGAGCAGCGCGACCGCGTGCCGGGCCGCCTCGTCGACCACCACCACGGCGGGGTCGGTGCGCTTGTCTCCGAGCAGCGGCGCGAGGACGCGCACCACCGCTCCGGTGGCCAGGAACGCCACCACCGCGTCGCACTCCGACCAGGCGGCGCGCAGCGCGTCGGCGACGCTCGCTCCGGTCACCGGCCGGGCTTGCGGCCAGGCGTCGGCGAGGACGCCGGCGTGCCGGCGACCGGCGGCGGTGGCCGCGACGAGTCCGATCCGGGCCGGGAAGGCGTTTCCGCCGGGCGGGGCGGTGGTCGGGTGGTTCACGGGCGCTCCCCGGTGAGGACGACCACCGGGTTGGTGGCCGAGAGTCGGATGGATCCGCCGGGCAGGTCGGCGAGGCGGGCGGCGCCGAGCTGGACGCCGTCGACGGCGTAGCCGGCGGCGCGCAGGAGCCCGACCGCCGGGGCGACCCGGTCCACGGCGGCGAGGGTGACCACCACCCGGTCCGGCCGGCAGTGGGCGACGGCGGCGAGCACGTCGGTGCCACCACCCCCGACGAAGACGGCGTCCGGGTCGGGCAGCCCGCGCAGCGCCGCCGGGGCGCTCCCGCACACCACCCGGACGTCGGCGCCGTGCCGGCCGGCGTTGGTGCGGACCAGCCCGACCGCGGCCGGGTCCCGGTCGACCGCGACGACGGCCGCGCCGAGCAGCGCGCACTCGACGCCGACCGAGCCGCTGCCCGCCCCGACGTCCCACACCAGCCGGCCGAGCCGGGGGCGCAGCCGGGCCACCGCCAGGGCGCGGACCTCGGACTTGGTGATCATGGAGTCGCGGTGCGCGTAGGCGCTCTCGGGCAGCGCCCAGCCGCTGGCCGGCGCGGCGGCCGGCTGGTTGTCCACCCGCATCCCGGACGCCGGGCCGCCACCGGTCCTGGCCCCCGGAACCGGGTCGGCGAGGCAGAGCAGCACGTGTGGGTCCGTCCAGGCCTGCGCGGCGGCCACGGCGGGCGTCGTCTCGACGACCCGCTCGGCGTCGGTGCCCAGGTGCTCGGCCACCACCAGCCGGCGCGACCAGCCGGCCAGCCCGGCGCCGATCTCGGCCGCGCCGGCGCCGGGCGCGGTGAGCACCGCCACCGCCGGCAACGCCCGGCAGGCGTTCAGCGCCGGCCGCAGGTCCCTCCCGTGCGCGCTGACCACCACCGCGTCGTCCCAGGGCCGGCCGGCGCGGGCGAACGCGGCGGCGACGCTCGAGACCGCCGGCAGCACCCGCGGGCGCAGGCCGGCGGCCCGCAGCCGGCGGACGATGCCGAAGAAGCCGGGGTCGCCACTGGCCAGCACGACGGCGGGAGTGCCGGCGGCGACCGCGGCGACGAGCCGGTCCAGCGCGGGGGTGAGCGGGCCCAGGGTGACGGTGGCGCAGCCGGGCGGCAGCGGCACCGCGGCGAGGTGCCGGGCCGCGCCGACCACCAGGCCGGCGCCGGCCAGCGCCTCGGCGAGCCCGGGGTGTGCCGGGCGGCCCGCGGCGTCGACCCCCACGACGGTCAGCCCGGGCGTCCGGGCGACCTCGGCAGGCGGCGGTGGCGGCGTCATGCCGCCCACCGGCCGGAGGAGGCGACCATCCGGGAGCCGGCGAAGTCCACCATCGCCACGTCGACGGCCACCGCGTGGTCGGCGAAGCGGCGCAGCACCTGGCGTACCCGGCGGCAGAGCAAATCCCCGGCCGTGCCGAGCAGCCCGGCGGCCTCCCACATCTCGTACGCGTGCCGTCCGGTGTTCGCCTCGGTGACCGCGGCGACCAGGTCGGCGTCGCCGCCGGCCTCGGCGGTGACCGCGCCGAGCAGTGACAGGTCCACCTTGGACCGGGTGTAGTGGGTCATCAGCACGCCGGCGGCGAGCTTGGCCAGCTTGCCGGCCATGCCGACGAAGACCACCCCGGTCAGGCCGTCGGCGACGGCGGCGGTGACCGCCGCGCCGGTGAAGTCGCCCACCTCGACGAAGCAGACCTCGGGCAGCTGCGGCAGCAACGCCCGGGCCGCCCGCTCGGTGCGCCCGCCGGTGCAGAGCACCACGGTCCGCTGATCCTGCGCGGCCATCACGTGCACCGCCTGCACCACGCTGGCCCGCCAGGAGGCGGTGGAGAAGGGACGGACGATTCCGGTGGTGCCGAGGATCGAGATGCCGCCGACGATGCCGAGCCGCCGGTTGGTGGTCTTGCGCGCCATGATCTCGCCGCGCGGCACGCCGATCACCACGTGCACGCCGGCCCGGGTCAGGTCGACCACCTCGGCCACCGCCTCGCCGATCATCCGGCGCGGGGTGTCGTTGATGGCCGGCCCGCCGACGGCCAGCCCGAGGCCGGGCCGGGTCACGGTGCCGACGCCGGTGCCGCCGGCCAGCAGCAGCCCGGGCGCCGCCGACCAGCGCACGGTGGCGGTCAGCTCCGCGCCGTGGGTGACGTCCGGGTCGTCCCCGGCGTCCTTGACCACCACCGCCTCCGCGCCCGGCGCCGGGCCGGCGGCCAGCTCGCACCGGGCGACCGGGAAGCGCACCCGCCGCCCGGTGGGCAGCCCGATCTCCACCTCCCGCTGCGGCACGCCGGTGACCAGCGCGGTCACCGCGGCCTTCGCCGCCGCCGTGGCGCAGGCGCCGGTGGTCCAGCCGGTGCGCAGCGCGGTGGGCCGGACCTTCGCGGTACGCGGCAGGTCCGGCTCGCGCAGCGGCGGCTCGGCGT
This sequence comes from Micromonospora sp. LZ34, assembly GCF_052981855.1. Lineage (NCBI taxonomy): Bacteria > Bacillati > Actinomycetota > Actinomycetes > Micromonosporales > Micromonosporaceae > Micromonospora > Micromonospora sp. LZ34. The sequence goes on along the minus strand of NZ_JBRIQN010000007.1, from coordinate 87,680 downwards.
ACGTCATGCCGGGCGCCCGTCCCCCGCGGCCTCGTCGGCGACCCGGGCCCGGCGCAGCTCGGCGCGGGCGGCCCGCTCCGCCTTGCGGAAGGTGTGGAAGTGCCCGGGGTGGTAGAGGTGCGAGCGGGTCCCGGCGGCGGCCAGCGCCGGGCCGACCAGGAACAGGGTGTGCTTCCAGAGCCGGTGCTCCTTCACGGTGGCCGCCAGGGTGCCGACGGTGCAGCGCACCACCAGCTCGTCCGGCCAGGTCGCCTGGTATGCGACCACCGCGGGGGTGTCCGCCGGATAGCCGCCGGCGAGCAACTCGGCCTGCACCTGGCCGGAGCGGGCGGCGGAGAGGAAGAGCGCCATGGTGGTGCCGTGCCGGGCGAAGTCGCGGACCCGCTCTCCCGCCGGCATCGGCGTCTTGCCGCCCTCGAGCCGGGTGAGGATCACCGACTGGGCCACCTCGGGGATGGTCAGCTCGCGGCCGACGATCGCGGCGACCGCGGTGAACGAGGAGACCCCCGGCACCACCTCGACCGCCAGCCCGAGCGCCCGGCACAGGTCGAGCTGTTCCTGCACCGCGCCCCAGAGGGCCGGGTCGCCGGAGTGGATCCGGGCCACGGTGAGCCCGTCGGCGGCGGCCCGCTCGTAGAGCGGGAGCACCCCCTCGATCGGCAGCTGCGAGGAGTCGACGATCTCGGCGTCGGGCCGGGCGTGCCCGAGCACGTCGGCGTGCACCAGACTGGCCGCCCAGATCACCACGTCGGCGGCGCCGATCACCCGGGCGGCCCGCAGGGTCAGCAGATCCGCCGCGCCGGGGCCGGCGCCGACGAACCACACCTTGCCCGGGCCGGCCGGCCCGCCGGTCCCGGCGATCGCTCCAGTGGTCACAGCTTTCCTCCCCGACGGTCGCGGCGGGCCGCGACCAGCAACGTGGACAGGTAGGGCAGGTCGTCCCCGGCCGGCTCGACCGGCCCGATCCGCTCGCCCGGCAGGCCCAGCCCCCGGCCGAGCACGGCGTCGCCGAGCCGGTCCTGCCGGCGCAGCTCGGCGACCAGGTCGGCGTGCCGCCGCCAGCCCTTGTAGGCGACCACGGTGCCCGGGCCGGCGAGCGCGTCGGCGAAGAGCGCCAGCCCGGCGGTGGCCGGCAGCAGGGTCAGCGGCTCCCGGCCCTCGCAGAGCGGGACCCCGCTGAGCGCGGACAACTCCTGCATGGCGGTGATCCCGGGCACCGTGCGCACCTCCACCGACGGGCGCAGCGACCGGACGGTCTGCGCCAGGTAGCCGAAGGTGGAGTAGACGTTCGGGTCGCCGATGGTGGCGAAGGCGAGCGCGCGGGCGCCGCCGTCGACCGCGTCGACCACGGCCCGGGCCGCCGCGTCCCAGGCGCCTTCCCGGCGGACGGTCACCCCGCCCCGGTCGTCGAGGGCGAACGGCAGCCGGCGCAGCCGGTCGCCGGTCACGTGGGCGCGCACGGTGGCCTCGGCCCGGCCCGGCCCGGCGGCGCCGTCCGCGGCCGGCCGGTCCAGGACGGGTACGAACACCAGGTCGGCCTCGCGCAGCGCCCGCAGGGCCCGCAGGGTGAGCAGTTCCGGGTCCCCCGGCCCGACGCCGACCCCGGTCAGCGTGGGCGGCCGGTCGCCCGGTCGCCCACCGGCCGGTTCGCCGGCGCCCGGTCGCGCGGCACCGCCGGCGCGGTGCGTGCCGGCGCTCACCGGCCGGCCGCCTCGACCAGCCGGCGGGCGGTCGCCGGGTGGGCCGCCCAGTGGGTGTGCAGGTAGGACGCGTGCACTCCACCGGCGACGAAGCCGTGCTCGGCATCGTCCCAGCGCCACGCCGGCCGGTCGCCGTGACCGGGGTCGGTGGTGGTGCGGTGGAACTCGTGGCCGCGTACCGGCTCGCCGGCGCGGGCCAGCGGGGAGTCGGTGGCGGCCACCGCGTCCCGGTAGCCGAGGGTGAGCCGGTCGGTCATCCGCGCGGTGAGGCCGAGCCGGCCGCACATCGGCACCCCGTCCAGGGACCGGCCGAGGTAGAGCAGGCCGGCGCACTCGGCGAGCAGCGGGCCGTCGAACGCGGCCAGCTCGGCGCGGAGCGCCCCGTTGTCGGCCAGCTGCCCCGCGTACGCCTCGGGAAAGCCGCCGCCGACGACCACCGCGCGGGTGCCGGCGGGCAGCGCCGGGTCGCGCAGCGGGTCGAAGGTGGCCACCGTGGCGCCGGCGGCGGCGAGCAGCTCGGCGTGCTCGGCGTAGGAGAAGGTGAAGGCGGGGCCGCCGGCGACCGCGACGACCGGGCGGCCGGTGCCCGCCGGGCCGCCGACGGCGGCGGCCGGATCCCAGGCCGGCGCGGTCAGTGGCGGGGCGGTCCGGGCCAGCTCCAGCACGGCGTCGAGGTCCACGGTGGACTCCACCAGGTCGGCGAGCGCGGCCACCACCGCGAGCGACTCCGGCGCCCGCTCGGCGACCGGCACGAGCCCGAGGTGGCGCGACGGCGCGGCAACCTCGGCGGCCCGGGCGACCGCCCCGAGCACCGGTACGCCCACCTCGGCGAGCGCGTCGCGCAGCAGCGTCTCGTGCCGGGGCGAACCGACCCGGTTGAGCAGCACGCCGCCGATCCGCACGTCCGGGTCGAACGCGGCCATGCCCAGCGCCAGCGCGGCGGCCGAGCGGCCCTGCGCGGTGGTGTCCAGCACCAGCAGCACCGGGGCGTCGACCAGTCGGGCGACGTGTGCGGTGGAGGCGAAGCCGCGCCGGCCGACCGCGCCGTCGTGCAGCCCCATCACGCCCTCGATCACGGCGACGTCGGCCGGGGTCGGCACGGAGGCGCCGTGCCGCAGCAGCGGCGCGATCCGCTCCGCACCGACCAGCCAGGGGTCGAGGTTGCGGCCGGGCCGGCCGGCGGCCAGCGCGTGGTAGCCGGGGTCGATGTAGTCCGGACCGACCTTGTGCGGGCTGACCGTCAGGCCGCGGCGGCGCAGCGCGGCGAGCAGCCCGGTGGCGACGGTGGTCTTGCCGTGCCCGCTGGCCGGCGCGGCCACCACCACCCGGGGCAGCGCCCAGGGCGCGGCCGGGTCGGGGACTGTGCTGCTCACCACTCGATGCCCTTCTGGCCCTTCTGGCCGGCGTCCATCGGGTGCTTGACCTTGGTCAGCTCGGCGACCAGGTCGGCGGCGTCGACCAGCCGCGGGTCGGCGTCCCGGCCGGTGATCACCACGTGCTGGAAGCCGGGGCGGTTCGCCAGGGTGTCGACCACCTCGTCGACGTCCACCCAGCCCCACTTCATCGGGTAGGTGAACTCGTCGAGCACGTAGAGCCCGTAGCGCTGCGCGGCCAGGTCGCGCTGGGTCTGCCGCCAGCCCTCCAGGGCGTCCGTGGCGTGGTCGGCCGCGCCGCCGCGCTGGATCCAGGACCAGCCCTCGCCCATCTTGTGCCAGGCCACCGGGGCGCCCTGACCGGTGCGCTCGTGCACCTCGCCGAGCGCGCGGAAGGCGTTCTCCTCCCCCACCCGCCACTTGGCGCTCTTGACGAACTGGAACACCCCGATCGGCAGGCCCGCGGTCCACGCCCGCAGCGCCAGGCCGAACGCGGCCGTCGACTTCCCCTTCATCTGTCCGGTGTGGACGAGCAGCAGCGGACGGTTGCGCCGCTGCCGGGTGGTCAGCCCGTCGGCGGGTACGTGGGTCGGCTTTCCCTGCGGCATCAGGCGACGCTCCTGTTCGGCTCGGCTCGTGCACCGGCGATCTTGCGGTTCGTGCCCGCGGTTTCAGTGCTTCCGTCCGTTGTGACGGGGCCCGGAGTGCGAGATCGCGAGTGGTGGGTGGGGTGGGTGGCCAGCTGGGTGAGCGGGGCGGTGGCGACCTCGTCCAGGGGGTGGTGGTCCGCGGCGAGTTGGGCGGCGAGGCGGCGGGCCAGGCCGAGGCGGACCGGGCCGGTCTCGCAGTCGACGACGACGCAGGGGGCGCCGGTGGCGGCGAGCAGGGCCGCGGCGCGGGCGGCCCGGTCGAGCGGCCGGTCGCCGGCGGTGGCCCGGCCGTCGGTGAGCACCAGCACCAGCGGGCGGCGGCGGGGGTCGCGAAGGTGCTCCACGCGGAGCAGGTCGGCGGCGGCCAGCAGCCCTTCGGCGAGCGGGGTGCGCCCGCCGGTGGGCAGGTCGGCGAGCCGGGCCGACGCGGCGAGCACCGAGGAGGTGGCCGGCAGCAGGGTCTGCGCGGCGGCGCCCCGGAAGGCGACCACGGCGACCTTGTCCCGGCGCTGGTAGGCGTCGGTGAGCAGGGCGAGCACGGCGCCCTTGACCGCGGCCATCCGATGCCGGGCGCCCATCGACCCGCTCGCGTCCACCACGAAGAGCACCAGGTTGCCCTCGCGCCCCTCGCGGACCGCCTCGCGCAGGTCGACCGGGCGCAGCCGCAGTGGACCGTCGGTGCGGCCCCGGGCTGCCTGGTGCGGGGCGGCGGCCAGCAGCGTCGCCGGCAGGTGCAGCGCCCCGGCGCGGCCCGCCGGCACCCGGGCGCCGGTGGTCCGGCCCCGCCCGGTGCGGGCCCGGGACCGGCGGCCGGGCACGCCGTCACCGACGCCGGGCGCGGTGAGCAACCGCGCCTTCAGGCCCTGCCGGGGTACGGCCACCGGCTGCCCGGCCGCGCCGGGCCGGCCGTCCGGACGGGTCCGGCCGGACCCGCCGCCCGCGCCCGGGTCCCCGCCATCGGGGCCGGCCAGCAGGTCGTCGGAGCGCTCGGGCACCCCGTCGGCGCCGCCGGACCGGTCGGGTCCGCTGCTCCCGGCCCGGTCCCGGGCGGCGTCGCCGCGCGCGGAGTCCGGTCCGTCCGGCGGGGCGCCGCCGGATCCGCCGTCCTCCCGGGGCCCGTCGGGTCGGCCCTCGTCGCCGGTGCCGCCGGGACCGCCGTGCGGGTCGGGACCGGGGGTGTCGGGGCCGCCGCCGGAACCGCCAGGACCATCGGGATCGTCGTCGGGGTCGTCGTCGCCGGCCCGGTCCAGGGCCTCGTCGAGGCGCTTCTCGTCCAGACCCGGGGTGTCGAACGGGTCCCGGCGGCGGCGGTGCGGCAGCGCCAGCCGGGCGGCGACCCGGACGTCGTCGACGGTGACCGCGTCCCGGCCGTGCCAGGCGGCGTGCGCGAGCGCGGTGCGGGCGGTGACGATGTCGGCGCGCATGCCGTCCACGTCGAAGGCGGCGCAGACCTCGGCGATCTGGCGCAGCGCGGCGTCGGGCAGCCGCACCGCGTCCAGCCGCCGCCGGGCGGCGGCCACCCGGCGGGCGATCTCGGCGTCGGCGGCGGCCCAGCGGGCGGCGAACCCGGCCGGGTCGGCGTCGGCGGCGAGCCGGCGGCGGACCACCTCGACCCGGACGGCCGGGTCCCGGCTGGCGCCGACCTCCACGGTGAGCCCGAACCGGTCGAGCAGCTGCGGGCGCAGCTCCCCCTCCTCCGGGTTCATGGTGCCGACCAGCAGGAAGCGGGCGCCGTGGCTGACCGAGACCCCTTCCCGCTCGACGTGGCAGCGGCCCATCGCGGCCGCGTCGAGCAGCAGGTCGACCAGGTGGTCGTGGAGCAGGTTGACCTCGTCGACGTAGAGCACGCCGCGGTGCGCGGCGGCGAGCAGGCCGGGCTCGAAGGCGCGGACCCCCTCGCCGAGGGCGCGTTCCAGGTCCAGCGAGCCGACCACCCGGTCCTCGGCGGCGCCGACCGGCAGCTCCACCAGCCGGGCGGGGCGGCGTTCGGCGGCCGACCCGGCCGGGTGCGGGCCGTCCGGGCAGGCCGGGTCGGGGGCGGCCGGATCGCAGCCGAACCGGCAGCCGGCCACCCGGTCGACCGGTGGCAGCAGGGCGGCGAGCGCGCGGACGGCGGTTGACTTGGCGGTGCCCTTCTCGCCGCGTACCAGCACGCCGCCGATGGCCGGGCTGACCGCGTTGAGCAGCAGGGCGAGCCGCATGTCGGCCATGCCGAGCACGGCGCTGAACGGGTAGCCGGTCACTGCGCTGCCTTCCGTTCGCGGCTGCGGGGCTCGCAGAACCGGCTCACTCGTCGCGCTCACTGCCGCTCCTCCAGGTCACCCTCGCTGGCCAGGTACGTCTCCCGGAGCCGGTCCAGGGTGACCGGGTCGGGCTCGGCCCACAGGCCGCGGTCGGCGGCCTCGAGCAGCCGCTCGGTGATGCCGCGCAGCGCCCACGGGTTGGACCGCTCCAGGAACTCCCGGGTGGTCTCGTCGAAGACGTACGCGGCGGCCAGGTGCTCGTACATCCAGTCGTCGACCACGCCGGCGGTGGCGTCGTAGCCGAACAGGTAGTCCACGGTGGCGGCCAACTCGAACGCGCCCTTGTAGCCGTGCCGGCGCATCGCCGCGATCCACCTCGGGTTGACCACCCGGGCCCGGAACACCCGTCGGGTCTCCTCGCCCAGGGTGCGGGTCCGCACGTCGTGCGGCAGCGCCGAGTCGCCGACGTACGCGGCCGGGGACGCGCCGGTGAGGTGGCGGACCATCGCCACCATCCCGCCGTGGTACTGGAAGTAGTCGTCGGAGTCGACGATGTCGTGCTCGCGGGTGTCCTGGTTCTTCACCGCCACCGCGATCCGGGCGAAGGAGCGTTCCATGTCGCCCCGCGCCGGCCGCCCGTCCAGCCCCCGGCCGTAGGCGTAACCGCCCCAGACGGCGTACACCTCGGCCAGGTCGGCGTCGCTGCGCCAGTTGCGGGCGTCGATCAGCGGCAGCAGCCCGGCCCCGTACGCCCCCGGCTTGGAGCCGAAGATCCGGGCGGTGGCCCGCCGCTCGTCACCGTGCTCGGCGAGGTCGGCGGCGACGTGCGCCCGGACGTGGTTGTCGGCGGCCGGTTCGTCGAGGGCGGCGACCAGCCGCACCGCGTCGTCGAGCAGCGCCACGACGTGCGGGAAGGCGTCCCGGAAGAAGCCGGAGATGCGCACGGTGACGTCGATCCGGGGGCGGCCCAGCTCGGCCAGCGGCACCACCTCGACGCCGGTGACCCGGCGGGAGCGGTCGTCCCAGGTGGGCCGGCAGCCGAGCAGCGCCAGGACCTCGGCGATGTCGTCGCCCTGCGTCCGCATGGCGCTGGTGCCCCAGACGGTGAGCCCGACCGAGCGCGGGTACTCCCCGGTGTCGGCGAGGTGCCGGGCGAGCAGCGAGTCGGCCAGGGCCACCCCGACGTCCCAGGCGTTGCGGCTGGGGATGGCCTTCGGGTCGACGGAGTAGAAGTTGCGACCGGTGGGGAGGACGTTGACCAGGCCCCGGGTGGGCGAGCCGGACGGGCCGGGCGGCACGAACCGCCCGTCGAGCGCGGCCAGGGTGTGCGCCAGTTCGTCGGTGGTCCGGTCCAGCCGGGGCACCAGTTCGGTGGCGGCGAAGCGGAGCACTGCGGCGGCATCCGGGACGGTCCGGCCGGTGACCTCCTCGACCACCGCGTCGACCTTGTCGGCGGCCCAGCCGAGGGTCTCCATCCCGACCACCAGCCGGCGGGCGAGGGCCTCGATCAGGTCGACGGCGTCGGCGGCGGTGCCGGCCGGCCCGTCGACGGTGTCGGTCAGCGCCGCCGGCAGGGCCAGCCGCTCCCCGGGCGCGGCGAGCAGCGCCTGCTCGTCCAGCCCGTAGCTGACGGCGAGGGCCTGCCGCAGGCCGGGCAGCGCGTACGCGCCACCCCAGACCTGCGGGGCGCGTAGCACGGCGAGGACGAGGTTGACCCGGGCCTCGCCGGTGGGCGCGGCGGCGAGCACGTGCAGGCCGTCGCGGATCTGCACGTCCTTGACCTCGCAGAGGTAGCCGTCCAGGTGCAGCACGAAGTCGTCGAAGTCGTCCTCGCCGGGCATCTGCTCGGTGTGCAGGTCGTGGTGCAGTTCGGCGGCGCGGACGAGGTCCCAGATCTGCGCCCGGACGGTGGGCACCTTGGCCGGGTCCAGCGCCTGCACGGTGGCGTACTCGTCGAGCAGCTGCTCCAGCTTCGCCAGGTCGCCGTACGTCTCGGCGCGGGCCATCGGCGGCACCAGGTGGTCGACCACGACGGCGTGCGCGCGCCGCTTGGCCTGGGTGCCCTCGCCGGGGTCGTTGACGATGAACGGGTAGACCAGCGGCAGGTCGCCGAGGACGGCGTCCGGGGCGCAGTCGGCGGCCAGCCCGAGCCCCTTGCCCGGCAACCACTCCAGCGTGCCGTGCTTGCCGAGGTGCACCACCGCGTCGGCGCCGAAGCCGCCGTCGGCGACGGGCGCGGCGAGCCAGCGGTACGCGGCCAGGTAGTGGTGGCTGGGCGGCAGGTCCGGGTCGTGGTAGATGGCGATCGGGTTCTCCCCGAAGCCGCGCGGCGGCTGGATCAGCAGCACCACGTTGCCGAACCGCAGCCCGGCCAGCACGATGTCCCCGCCGTCGGTGTAGAGCTCGCCGGGCGGCTCCCCCCAGTGGGCGCGCATCCGCTCCCGCAGTTCCGCCGGCGCCTGGTCGAACCAGCGCCGGTAGGTCTCCCCCGGCACCCGCGCCTCGGCGGCGGCGAGCTGTTCCGGGGTGAGCCACTCGATGTCGTGCCCGCCGGCGGCGATGAGGGCGTGGATGAGCGCGTCCCCGTCGTCGGGCACCGGGGCGTCGCCGAGGTGGTAGCCGGCCTCGGCCAGCGCGGCGAGCAGCCGGACCGCCGAGGCGGGGGTGTCCAGTCCGACCGCGTTGCCGACCCGGGAGTGCTTCGTCGGGTACGAGCTGAGCACGACCGCGAGCCGCTTGTCGGCGTTGGGCACCTGGCGCAGCCGGGCCTGCCGCACCGCGATGCCGGCGACCCGGGCGGCGCGTTCCGGGTCGGCCACGTAGCCGGACAGGCCGTCGGCGTCGATCCGCTTGAACGAGAACGGGACGGTGATGATCCGGCCGTCGAACTCGGGGACGGCCACCTGCATGGCGGCGTCCAGCGGGGACAGTCCGGCGTCGCTGCCGGCCCACTGCTCGCGGGTGCTGGTCAGGCAGAGCGCCTGGATCACCGGCACGTCGAGGGCGGCGAGCGCGCCCACGTCCCAGGCGTCCTCGTCGCCCCCGCCGGAGGCGTCGGCGGCGACCGTGCCGCCGGCGGCGAGCACGGTGACCAGCAGCGCGTCGCAGCGGGCGAAGAGTCCCAGCGGCCCGGCGCCGGCGGTGAGCCCGCGCAGCGAGCCGCAGTAGATCGGCAGCGGGTTGCCGCCGGCCGCGTCGACCGCGGCGGCGAGGGTGTCCACGAAGCCGGTGTTCCCGGCGAGGGCGTGCGCCCGGTAGAAGACGATGCCGACGGTCGGCCGGTCCGGCTGGGCGGGGTGCTCGCCGTGCACGCCGTACACCGGGGTGGGCGCGGGCGGGGCGAAGCCCTCGCCGGTGAGCAGCACGGTGTCGGAGAGGAACCGGGCCAGCTGGGCGAGGTTCTCCGGCCCGCCCTCGACCAGGTAGGCCAGCGCCTCGGTGGCCACTCCGGACGGCACGGTGGAGGCGGCCATCAGCTCCGCGTCGGGCACCGTCTCGCCGCCGAGCACCACCGTGGGCACGCCGCTGGCCAGCACCGCCGCCAGCCCGTCGGGCCACGCCTGCCGCCCACCGAGCAGGCGTACGACCGCGAGGTGGACGCCGTCGAGCAGCGCGGGTACGGCGTCGGCGGCGACCCGGGCCGGGTTGGCCAGCCGGTAGTCGACGCCGCTGGCCCGGGCGGCGAGCAGGTCGGTGTCGGCGGTGGAGAGCAGCAGGATGCGCACGGAAGGCTCCGGAGAGTGACGCCCGCCGGGTCGCGGGAGGCGACCGGGCGCGGCAGGGTGGGCGCGGGTTCAGCGGGTACGCGGAGCCGGCATCCGGTTCACCGGCGGCAGGCCGGTGCCGGGACGCGGCGCGGTGCGGAACTCAGCGGTGAACGGCGGTGCGGCGGCCCGAGGCGGGCGCGGCGGTGCGGGCGGGCGCGGGTGCGCTGTCGCGCCCGGGCCGGGTACGGCGGTCGCCGTCGACGATGGAGACGCGGTGCGTCATCGGGTCCTCCTCGGGTGTCCACGCCCTGGGGTCAACTCCCGACGGCCGAAGTATCCTGGCTCCCGGATCGACGCTCACCCCCGGCCTTCCAACCGTGCACGCACGGCCGTGACTCACGAGGGGGGATCGCTCCCCGGTGACAGTGGCGGGACCGCGCCGGAATCGCACCGGCTTCCTTCACTGCCGTCAGGCCGCGAATGCTGCCACACCCGCCGGCCGCCGGTCAACGCGCCCCCGCGCCGCCGCGATCCCGCCCTTGCCTCGCCGCGATCGCGCCCTTACCTCGCCGTCGATCCGCTCCCACCCGCCGGGATCCACTGTGGTCCCCCTTTGCTCTGCTTCAACCCACGCAATGGTTCTCGCCCGCTTTCACTGCGTAGGTTGACGCAGAGCAAAGGAGGCGACGAGGGAATGCCGCCGGAGGGGTCGCCGTGCCGGAAGCCCTGGCCGCGGCGGCGCCTAGGATCGGGGCCGAAACCGCGTCCCGCATTTGTCCGAAGGAGTTGCCGCCATCATCGAGATGAGGTTCCAGCACCTCGCCGGTCGGGTCTGGCTCTGCCCCGGCGACCCGGATCCGGCGGCCGTACAGGCCGGCGTCGCCCTGGTCGCCGACGAGCGGGGCAGCGTGCTGGTCGACGCCGGGCAGAGCCCGGCGCACGCCCGGGAGATCCAGGCCGCGCTGCGCGCCGCCGGTCTGCCGGCGCCGCGCTGGCTGGTCTACACGCACCACCACTGGGACCACGTCTGGGGCGCCTGCGCCTGGCCCGACGTGGAGATCGTGGGCCACGTCACCGGCGAACGGCTGCTGCGCGCGGAGGCGGCCCGGCCGTGGAGCCACCGGTACCTGCGCGAGCAGGTCCGGGAGAACCCGCGGCTCGGCCCGAGTTTCCGGGCCCGGGCGCTGGCGGTCGACTCGTGGGACGGCTTCGCGGTGCTGCCGCCGACCCGCACGTTCACCGACGAATTGGAACTGCCGGTGGGCGTACGGGTGCGGCACGTCGGGGGCGGCCACGCGCCGGACTCGACCGTGGTGGCGGTGCCGGACTCCGGGGTGCTGCTGCTCGGCGACAGCTACTACCCGCCGCCGGCGCACCTGCGCACCCCGGAGGACGGGCCCGACCTCGCCCTGGTGCGCCGGCTGCTGACCGACGACGTCTACTGGTACGTCGCCAGTCACGAGCCGCCGATGACGCTGGACGAGGCGCGTGCGGCGGTCACCGCCGGGTGACGCCGGACGGCGCCCCGGTCAGCGGGCGCGTCGCTCCGGGTGGGCCCGGTTCCAGGCGCGCATCCGCTCCGGATACCCGGTGCGCGCCGCCTCGTACAGCGGCACCGCGTGCTTGCGGGCGATCACGCCGGCGGCCCGCGGCGAGCCGGTGCGGCGGCGGATCCACTCGCCGTCGTGGGCGATCGCCACCACCGTGGTGTCCGTCGCCGTGGTCTCCGGTTCCAGGTAGAACTCCACCCCCTGGCGGCTGCTCACGAACGCCTCCAGCGCCGCCAGGTCCTCCCGGGTGGCCTCCCGGTCGAGTTTCGTCACCGCACCCTCGGCGGCCCGCGGCCGCCGGCTGAACCAGCCCATGCCCCGCCCCTCTCCTCGGCCCCTCCAGTCCACCACCCCCACCTTGCCGGCCGCTGCGCGCTCCCTGCGCACTCGCTGAGAACACCCGGCCCGGGCCCTGCTGCCCGACAGACGATCATCGGCGGCGCGGCGGGTGGCGGGCGGGGGCGGGTGCGGGACAGCTCAGCGGGCCGGCGGGCGGAGGGTGGGAACCAGGGCGAGGGTGGGCACCAGCAGCAGCGGTACCACTAGCAGCGCGTGCAGCGTGCCGACCCGGTCGCCGAGCATCCCGAGCAGCGGCGGCCCGCCGAGGAACGCGGTGTAGCCGATCACCGCGACCACGCTGACCCGGGCCGGGGCCCGGTCCTCGTCGTCGGCCGCGGCGCTCATCCCGACCGGGAAGCCGAGCGAGGCGCCGAGGCCCCAGAGCGCGACCCCGGCGATCGCCACCGGCCCCGATCCGGCCAGCACCGCCGTACCGGCGCCGAGCGCGGCGAGCAGGATGGTGGCGAGCAGCACCGGCACCCGCCCCCACCGGTCCAGCGCCAGGGTGCCGGCGGTACGGCCCAGCGTCATGCCGACGACGAAGACGCCGAAGACCGCGGCGCCGGCCGCCTCGCTCAGCCCATGGCCGTCCACGAAGGCGACCGCCAGCCAGTCGTTGGCGCTGCCCTCGGCGAACGCCATGACCAGCACCAGCAGGCCGATGAGCAGGGTGCGCGGTTCGCGCCAGGCGGCCAGCAGGTCGCGTCGGCGGCTGGCCGGGGCGGGGGTCGCCGCACCCTGCTCCGCCGGCAGGAACGACCGGGCGGCCAGCACGGTGCCGAGCAGCACCACCGCCGCCACCGCAGCCAGGTGGGCGGCGACCGGCAGGCCGAAGCGGGCCGCCCCGGCGCCGAGCGCCGCGCCGGCCACCGAGCCGAGGCTCCACGCCGCGTGGAAGCGGGGCATCACGGTCCGCCCGAGCCGCCGCTCCACGGCCGCGCCCTCGACGTTCATCGCAACGTCACAGGTGCCCGAACCGTAGCCGAAGGCGAACAGGCCGACCGCCACCCCGGCCAGGGAGCCGGCGAGGCCGGCAGCCGCCCCGGCCACGGTCAGGCCGAGCGCGACGACCAGGGTGGAGAGGGCCACCGTGCGGGCCGCCCCGAGGCGCTGGGCCACCAGGCCGGCGGTGGGCATGGCGAGCAGCGCGCCGGCGGACAGGGCGAGCAGCAGCAGCCCGAGCCGGCCGGCGGTGAGCCCGAGCGAGTCGCGGACCGCCGGCACCCGGGAGAACCAGGTGCCCACGGCCAGGCCGTTGAGCGCGAACACCACGGCCACGCCGGTGCGGGCGACGAGCACCGACCGGGGTACGGGCGGAGCCGGCGCGGCGGGCGGGGCGGTGGCGGGACTCACGGCGGGTGGTTCCTCTCGGTCGGACGGCGTACCGCCCTCGATCGCACACCTGGAAGCGCTCTCAGCACAACCCGGCCACACCCCTTACCCGCGCCGGCCCCCGCGCGGCATGATTCGGACGGGCCCCCGCCGCAGGCGGCCGAGCACGGGGAGGACACATGACGACGGCACACCGCCCACCGACCCTGCTGGACGTCGCCCGGGCGGCCGGGGTCTCCCGGGCCACCGCCTCACGGGTGCTCGCCGGCACCGGCTACGCCTCGGCCGCCACCCGGGAGCGGGTCACCGCCGCCGCCGAACGCCTCGGGTACCGGCCGAACCTCGCGGCCCGGGCGCTCGTCCGGGGCGCCGGGATGCGGCTGGTGGTCGTGGTGGCCGGCGCCGACCCGACCGTCCTCGACGACCCGTACGTGGACCGGGTGGTCGGCGCGGCGGCCCGGGCGTGCGGGCCGTCCGGGCTCGGGGTCGCGCTGCACTGGCTGCCGACCCGGGAGCCGGCCGGGCTGCGCCGGCTGGCCGAGGACCGCAGCGTGGGCGGGTTGGTCCTGGTCAACACCACCGAGGCGATGCTCGCCGCGGTTCCCCGGGCGATGCGCGGCCGGGTGGCCTCGATCGGCATCGGCTCCAGCCTGGTGCCCTCGTTCGACGTGGACAACGGCGGCGGCACGGCGGCCGTGGTCCGGCACCTGTACGCCACCGGGCGGCGCCGGATCGCCATGGTGACCGGTCCGCGCTGGCTCTCCTGCGCCGGCCGCTCGGTCGGCGCGTACCGGCAGGTCATGCGCGAGGCGGGCCTGCCGGCCCGGCTGGTGCCCGGGGACTTCACCGCGAGCCGGGGCCGGACGGCCGCCCGGGAGGTGCTGGCACACTGGCCGGACACGGACGCGATCGTCGGGATCAGCGACGCGACCGCGCTCGGGGTGATCGACCGGCTGCGCGGCGACGGCGTCCAGGTGCCCGGGGACGTCGCCGTGACCGGCTTCGACGACATTCCGCTCGCCGCGGTGACCACCCCCGCGCTGACCACGGCCACCCACCCGGTGGCGCAGATCGCCACCGCCGCCGCCACCGCCGCGCTCGTCGGCCGGCCGGCGCCGCCGGTGACCGTGTTCCCGTCCCGGCTGGTCCGCCGGGCCAGCGGGTGAGCCGGCCGACGCGACGCCGCCGGGGTTAGCCCCCGTCCAGCCGGGTAACCGCGGGCGCATGCCCGCCCAGGACGGAGAGCGGTGATCCCGTGGCCGAACCCGCGCCGCCGCACCGGCAGCCGGAGGAGAACCCCCGGCACGGCCGGCTGACGACCCGGCCGGCGCCGCCGACCGCGCTGGCCGCCGCCGGGCTGGCGTCGCTGACCGACCCGCAGGGCAGGCCGCTGGCCATGGTGTACGCCCCGGAGCCGGTCGACGGCCCGCCGTACCGGCTGGTGCTGCTCCTGCACGGGGCCGGCGGATCGGCCCGGCAGGGGCTGGACCTGCTGCTGCCGCTCGCCGACGAGCACCGCCTGCTGCTGGTGGCCCCGCAGGCCGAGTCGAGCACCTGGGATCTGATCGTCGAGGGGTTCGGGCCGGACGTCCGGCGCGTCGACGGGTTGCTGGCCACGGCCTTCGCCGGCTACCCGACCGAGCGGGTGGTGGTCGGCGGGTTCTCCGACGGGGCCTCGTACGCCCTCTCCCTGGGCCTGACCAACGGCGACCTGTTCGACGCGGTGGTGGCCTTCTCCCCCGGCTTCGCCGCGCCGCAGGTCACCCACGGCCGGCCCCGGGTGTTCGTCTCGCACGGCACCGACGACCCGGTGCTCCCCGTCGACGTGTGCAGCCGCCGCCTGGTCCCCCGCCTGCGGGGCCTCGACTACGACGTCACCTACCAGGAGTTCCCCGGCGGACACGAGGTCCCCACCGACATCCGTCGGCAGGCCGCCGCCTGGCTCACCGCCCAGCCCTGATCCCGCCCCGGACTAGGATCCGGGGCGTGGACGGGCTGACCGGGTTGCTGGACGGGGCTCGGGCGCGGGGCGCGTTCCTGCTCCGGTCGGTGCTGGACCCGCCGTTCGCGCTGCGGATCGAGGACCGGGCGCCGTTGACCGTGGTGGCGCTGGTGCGCGGCGGGGCCTGGGTGGTGCCGGACGACGGCGGGCCGGCCCGGCTGGGCCCCGGCGACGTCGCCGTGCTGCGCGGGCCGGACGCCTACACGGTCGCCGACGACCCGGCGACCGCGCCGCAGGTGGTGATCCACCCCGGCCAGCACTGCACCACGCTGCGCGGCGAGCCGCTGACCACGATGACCGGGCTCGGCGTGCGCACCTGGGGCACCGGGTTGGACGGGTCGACGGTGACGCTGACCGGCACCTACCAGCTACCCGGCGAGCTGAGCCGGCGGCTGCTCACCGCCCTGCCGCCGTTGCTGGTGGTCACCGGCGACGACTGGCGCAGCCCGCTGGTGCCGCTGCTGGCCGACGAGGTGACCCGGGACGCGCCCGGGCAGGAGGCCGTCCTCGACCGACTGCTCGACCTGCTGCTGATCGCCGCGCTGCGCACCTGGTTCGCCCGGCCCGGAACCGCGCCGGCCTGGTACGCCGCCGCCGGCGATCCGGTGGTGGGTCCGGCGCTGCGGCTGCTGCAGCAGGACCCGGCCCGGCCGTGGACGGTCGCCGCGCTCGCCGCCGAGGTGGGCGTGTCGCGGGCGGTGCTGGCCCGGCGCTTCACCGAACTGGTCGGCGAGCCGCCGATGACCTTCCTCACCGGATGGCGGCTGGCCCTCGCCGCCGACCTGCTGCGGGAACCGGACGCCACCGTCGGCGCGGTCGCCCGCCGGGTCGGCTACGGCAGCCCGTTCGCGCTGAGCGCCGCGTTCCGGCGGGTGCACGGGGTGAGCCCCCGGGCGCACCGGATCGGCGCGGCGGCCGGCGACTGAACCTGGCCGGATCCGCCGCGCGGGCCAGGTGGCGTGGCCGCCACCCGGGCCGGCCCGGCGCCACCGCGTCCGCCGGGTCCGGGCGTCGCGGCCCGACGCCGCCGTCAGGCCGGGTTGGTGACGGCGTGCAGCACGGCGCGGACGGCCGCCGCCAGGTCGGCCCGGCTGGCCGGGCTGCCCGGTGGTGGCGCGCTGAGCGCGCCGGCGCCGACCAGCCGGTCGAAGAGCAGCCCGTCGACGAACGCGACCAGCTGGTCGCCCTGCCGGCGCGGGTCGGGCGCGCCGGCCCGGGCCAGCAGCTGGCGCGCCTGCACCCGCAGGCCGGTGCCGTGCTCGAGGATCTGCCGCAGCTCCGGTCGGTGCACCGCCTCCAGCAGGCAGGCGTACCTCGCCAGGGTGCGGCCGCGGCCGACGGTGAGCCAACGGTCCAGCACCTCGGCCACGCCGGCGGCGAGCCGGTCGAGGTCGTCCGGGGTGAGCGGCGGCCCCGGCTGCGGCGGCGCCTGCCCGGTCGGCAGCTGCTGGTCGACCAGGTCGGCCCGGTCGAGGTCGGCCAGCCGCTGCACCACCGCCTCGATCAGCGCCCGCCGGGTCCGCAGGTAGGCGGAGGTGGTGCCGACCGGCACCCCGGCCCGGGCATCGACGGCCCGGTGGGTCAACGCGCGCATGCCGCCCTCGGCGAGCAGCTCGACCGCCGCGTCGGCCAGCGCCGCCACCCGTTCCGCCCGTCCCACTCCCGGCCCTCCTCCGCTCTTCTACGGATGTAGTATGCCCTTCTACAGACGTAGTAGGAGGCGGGTGCGATGGACACGGCGCGGGCGGTCGTGGTCGGCGGCGGAATCGGCGGCCTGGCCGCCGCACTGGCCCTGCACCGGCGCGGCTGGCAGGTGACCGTGCTGGAACGCGCCCCCGAGCTGCGCGAGGTCGGCGCGGGCCTCACCCTGATGGCGAACGCGCTGCGCGGGCTGGACGCGCTCGGGCTCGGGCCGGTGGTCCGCGCCCGGGGTCAGGAGGCCCCCGGCGGGATCCGCACCTCGACCGGGCGCTGGCTGTCCCGGCTGGACGCCGCCGAGATGACCCGGGTGCTCGGCACCACCGCGCTCGGCATCCACCGCGCCGACCTGCACCGGATCCTGGTCGACGCACTGCCACCCGCGACGCTGCGCACCGGCGCCGAGGTGGACGAGGTGGACCCGGACACGGGCGAGGTGCGCTACCGGTGGCGCGGCGAGCCGGCCACGCTCCGGGCCGACCTGGTGGTCGGCGCCGACGGGCTGCACAGCGTGCTGCGCACCCGGCTCTGGCCGGGAACCCCGCCCCCGGTCTACGCCGGCTCCACCGCCTGGCGCGCGGCGATCCCCTTCCCCGCTGCGGTGCCGGCGGCGATCAGCTGGGGGCCGGTCGCCGAGTTCGGCATGGTGCCGCTCGGCGAGGGGCGGGTCTACTGGTACGGCGCGGTCACCGCCCCGCCCGGCGGGCACGCCCCGGACGAGCTGGCCGCGGTCCGCGAGCGTTTCGGCGACTGGCACGACCCGATCCCGGCGCTGCTCGCGGCCACCCCGCCGGCGGCGGTGCTGCGCAACGACATCGTCCACCTCGGCACGCCGCTGCCGTCGTACGTGCGGGGGCAGGTCGCGCTGCTCGGCGACGCCGCGCACGCGATGACCCCGAACCTCGGACAGGGCGCCTGCCAGGCGATCGAGGACGCGGTGACGCTCGGCGTGGTCTGCGCCGGCGGCGCCGCGGACGTGCCCGCCGCGCTGGCCGCGTACGACCGGCAGCGGCGACCGCGCAGCCAGGCCGTCGCCCGGGCGGCGGCCCGGACCGGCCGGTTCGGCCAGCAGCTGCGCCACCCGGCGGCGCTCGCCCTGCGCGACACCCTGATCCGGCTGACCCCGTCCCGCGCGGCGCTGCGCGGCATGGCCCGGTACGCCGACTGGCAGCCACCGACCGGCAGCGACCCGGTCCGACCCGCGCGGGGCCGCTGACCGGGCGCGGGCCCGCGGCCGCCGGTCCAGCCCGACCCGGGTCACTGCCGGGGCCGACGCCCGGCAACCGGACCCACGACCGCCTGCCGGTCAGGCCCGGGCGCGCCAGAGTGGACTGTCCACGTAGTGGTTGTCGAACCGCTCGCCGCTGGCGCCGATCTCCGCCGGGTCGGCCTCGCCCCGGTAGACCCGCTCCAGCAGGCGGTAGTAGTCGAACCGGTCGATGCCCGGGGTGAAGACCACCAGCACGTCAGCCGCCTCGTCGCGGGCCGGCGCGAAGGCGTGCGGGGTGTGCGCCGGGACGACCAGGAAGTCGCCCTCGCGCAGAGTACGGATCTCCTCGCCGACCAGCACGTCGAGGACTCCGCCGAGGACGAAGAACGCCTCGGCCGCGCGGGTGTGCAGGTGGGGCGGCGCGCCGGGCGAACCACGGTGCAGCGTGGCCCGGTTGGCGGTGAGGGCACCCGCGGTGGCGTCGGCGTCGGCGAGCAGGGTGATCAGGCTGGTCGGCCCGTCGGCGAGCACGGTGGCGTCGGTGGCTTGGACATGCACGGGTGCGGTCATGGCGGGTTGCCTCTCTCGGAAGGAATGGTGGATCAGGTCAGCGGGGCGGCGAACCGCTCGCGGGTGTTGCCGGGGGTGTCCGGGTAGCGCTGTTCCACGGCGGCACGCAGGTCGGCGAGCGTCTGGCCTGCCAACTCGCGCCGCCAGGCGAGGTCGGCCCGGCGCATCGCCTGCGAGACTAGGCAGACCTGGCGGTAGTCGACGTCGGCCCGGCCGCCCGGGCCCACCCGGAGGATCTGCTCGCAGCGGAACGCCTCCTCCGCGCCCTCGATGGCGACCACGACGTCCAGCACGCTGACCGCCTCCGGTGGCCGGGCCAGCCGGAAGCCGCCACGCGGGCCCGGGGTGGACGTCAGGATCCCGGCCCGCACCAACGCCTGCAACTGCTTGTTCAGATACGCCGTGGGCAGCCGGTAGAAGGCGGCCAGGCGGGCTGCCGACACCGCCTGCCCCGGTGCAAGCCAGGTCAGGTTGAGACAACTGTGCAGGGCCCACTCGACGCCCTCGGACATCCGCATGTTCTGGATATTAGATATCCAGGATTAGCCTGGCAAGCCCGTTGCCCACCGCCGGCAAGACCCCTGCCCGAGCCATGCGCCGGCCGCGGCCGGGCCGAGGTCGGCCCTGGGCGCTGCAGGGGCGCCGGACCGGGTCGGACGACCGGGAAATTGCCGTGTCACGGCCAACCTTTCAGATTATCTATTTCGCCGCTCGCATACCTCAGCCGAACGTGACAGCGGGCCGGTAAGATCGGCGACTGCGTTGTGACTGATCGCTGACTGCTGACCGTGATCCGGATCACACACACTGTGCCCATGAATACGGGACTCGTCCGCGGCAGAACGCTCCGCGTCGCGGGGTGTCTCGCTCTGGTGGCCGTACTGACCGGCTGCATGCAACTGAACATGGGGCTGGCCGTCAACGCCGACGACACGGTCACCGGCCAACTCCTGCTGACCGCCGAGAAGAACGTGCTGACCTCGGGCAACAGGACGGTCGAGGCCGGCTTCGCCGAGCTGCGGCAGAACATCCCGGCCCTGCCGCCCGGCACGGAGACCCGGTACGAGGACGCGTTGCTCTACGGTTTCCAGATCACCTACCAGAAGACCCCGTTGAGCGATTTCAACAGCGAGAGCGTGAAACTGGTCCGGGACGGCGATCTCTACCGGTTCAACCTGCCGCTCGACCCAAAGAAATACGGCGGCAAAATCGCCGAACAGCATCCGCAGAGCCAGCAGGATTTCATGCGGCTGATGTCGTTCGAGATATCGGTGACCTTCCCCGGCGCGGTGCGCGAGACCAACGGCACGGTCAACGGACGGTCGGTCAGCTGGAAGGTCGGCAGCAACCAGAACAAGCCGGCCGAGTTGCGGGCCGTGGCCGAGGCCCCACCGCGGCCGTCCCCCGCCGCCGCTGGCGACGACGAGAGCTTCCCCTGGCTGCTGGTCGTCGGCGGGGTGGTCGGCCTGCTGCTCGTCGCGGTCGCCGTCGTCCTGCTGCTGCGGCGTCGCCCGACGACCTCCGGCGCCGCCGGCCCGACCGGGACCGGGCAGGCGACCGGCCCGACGGTGCCGGGCCAGCCGGGCGGGCGCACCGCGCCGGGCGCGGCGTCCGCCGGCCAGCCGGCGGCGGGTCCCGCCGGCCCGCCGGAGTCCGCCTGAGCCACCCCATCCGCTCCCGTCTGCCGCCGCGGGCGGGGTCGTCGGAGACTCCCCGGAGCCGCCGGCCCTCACCACCACCCCGATCGCACCACCGCACATCGAAGGGGGATCGACCATGAACGATCTCTTCACCTGGGCCGCCCTGGGCAGCCTGACCGGCGCGAGCGCCGCGACGCTGCTGGCCACCAACGTCATCGGCGGGCTGATCGGCCCGAGCGGCGACAAGGCCCGCAAGTGGATCGCGCTGGGCATCGCGCTCGCGCTGTCCTACCTCACCGCGGCGTTCGCCACGGACGCCGGCGCCGAGAAGTGGATCATCGCGTTCTTCAACGGCCTGGTCATCTTCTCCGCCGCGCTCGGCATCAACCAGCTGCCGCCCGGCAACCGGCAGGCGACCCAGTCGTCGCCGACCCAGCTCGCGCAGGGTCGCGAGCCCCGCATCATCCGCTCCTGGGTCTGAGAGGTGCCGCCATGATCTACGGAATCGTCAGCACCGTCGTGCACGTGGCGACCGGCGCCGTCCTCGGCCAGCTGGCCGGTGGCACCGTCGGGCTGCTGATCGGCGCGGTGGTCGGCCTGCTCGTCGGCGGGGTGTTCGGCTGGGCGGTCGCCTCGGCCCGGGTCTACGGCCCCGATCCGAAGGGGATCCTGCTGTTCGTCGTCGACCACACCTGGAGCCTGCTCAACACCCTGGTCGGCGCGATCTACCTGGCCGTCCACCTGGTCTTCGGGCACTCGCTGGACCGGCCCACCTCGCAGCACAGCTGCCGGGTCAACGTGCTCGAGGGCGTCTCGCCCCGATACGCCACCACGATCGGCACCGTCTGCGCCGGATCCGGCCCGGGCATCCAGCGGCACGAGGACGTGCACATCCTCCAGGCACGCATCCTCGGCCCGCTCTACATCCCGCTGGTGCTCGCCAACTACGTGCTGTTCACCATCGCCCCGGTCTGGTTGCTCTACCACGACCACAGCAACGCGCCGATCAACCGGTTCACCCGGTACTTCGAGATCGGCGTCTACCCGCACGTGTGGAACGAGGCCATCGCCTACCGGGTGCAGGGGACCCCGCCGCGATGACCACCGGTGGGCGCGGCCCGATCGAGACGGCCACCGCCGAGCTGGCGGCGTGGCTGGCCGGGGCGGCGGGGGAACCCGTCCCGGTCGGCCCGCCGCGGCCCGACGACGACGGCGCGCGGCTGACCCTCTGGCCGCTGGAGCTGCGCCCGGCCCGGCAGACCCGGGGCAGCGGCGGCGCCCGCGAGCCGTACCGGTTCACCGTCCGCTACCTGCTCTGCGCCGGAGGCCCGGCCGCGCTGACCGGGCTGGACCGGGTGCTCGTCGCCGCGACCGCCGGCGGCGCGCACACCGTCGTGCTGGAGGCCGGCGACCCCCGGCTCTGGCAGGCGTTCGGCACCGGGCCCCGGCCGGCGCTGCTCATCGACGTGGCCGCGCAGGTCACCCACCCCAGCACGGTGGCGCCGCCGGTGCTGGCCCCGCTGCGGCTGCGGCAGCTGGAGATGCTGGCCTTCGACGGGCGGGTGGTCGGCCCGGCCGAGCAGCCCCTCGCGGCCGTCCGGGTCGAGGTGGTCGGCCAGGCGTACGCGACCCGCACCGATCCCGCCGGCCGGTTCCGGGTGGTCGGCGTGCCGCACGACCCCGACCGCCCCGGCCCGGTGCGGCTCCGGCTCACCAGCCGCGGCCAGGTGCTCACCGCTGAGGTCGACCCGGCCGAGCCCGACATCGTCATCGTCTGCCCACCACCGTCCCGCTGACCCGAGCTCGGGAGGACCGATGCCCACCTACTTCTCGCCCGGCATCTATGTCGAGGAGGTGCCCAGCGGCGCCCGCCCGATCGGACCGGTCGGCACCAGCACGGCCGCGTTCGTCGGGGTCGCCCCGGACCGGGGCGCCCACCTCGGCCGGGCCCAGGCGGTCAACAACTGGTCGGACTTCCTGCGGCTCTACGCCGACGGGGACCGGCTGGAGAGCACCCCGCTGGCCCGGGCCGTCTTCGGCTTCCTGGACAACGGCGGTACCCGCTGCTGGGTGGTCAACGTCGGCGAGGACGGCTCGATCACCGGCACCGGCCAGCGGCGCGCCGGCCTGCAGCTGCTGGAGGCGGTCGACGAGATCTCCATCCTGGCCGCTCCGGGCTTCCACGACCCGGTGTCGCACGAGGCGCTGCTCAGCATGGCCGAGCGGACCCGCACCATGGTGGCGATCTGCGACCCGCCGCCGGACGTCGACGACATCTCGACGCTGACCCGGGTGGCCACGCCGAGCAGCGGCAAGCCCCCGAAGCCGGCCGAGGGCTCCGGCGGCTCGGCCGGTTCCGCCGGGTCGGGCGGTTCCGGCGGCTCGGGCGGGGAGGCGGCGGCGTGCCGGCCCCGGCAGTCGGACTTCGGCACCTTCTACTACCCCTGGCTGCGGGTCCGCGACCCGCTCAGCGGCGAACTGGTGCTCACCCCGCCGAGCGGGCACATGGCCGGCATCTGGGCCCGCACCGACGCGCTGCGCGGGGTGCACAAGGCACCGGCCAACGAGCCGGTACGCGGCGCCGTCGACCTCGGTTACCTAGTCACCCGCCCCGAGCACGACGTGCTCAACCCCAAGGGGGTCAACGTGATCCGCTACTTCGCCGGCGAGGGCATCCGGGTCTGGGGTGCCCGTACGCTCGCCGCCGAGGCCAGCGAGTGGCGCTACCTGAACGTGCGGCGGCTCTCCATCGCCATCGAGCAGGCGATCGCCAACGGCACCCGCTGGATGGTCTTCGAGCCGAACGACTTCTCGCTGTGGCGCTCGATCCGCCGCGACATCGGCGCCTTCCTCACCCGGGTCTGGCGCGACGGCGCCCTGCTGGGGCGGACGCCCGAGGAGGCGTTCTTCGTCAAGTGCGACGAGGAGACCAACCCGTCGGACGTGCGCGACGCCGGCATGGTCGTCGCCCACATCGGCATCGCCGTGGTCAAGCCCGCGGAGTTCGTGGTGTTCAAGCTGAGCCAGTGGGCCGGCGGCGCCGAGACCGAGACGATCGGAGGCTGACATGCCGACCACGGCCACCCCGCAGCCGGGCGCCCCGGTCGACCCGTACCGGGCCTACAACTTCAAGCTGCTCGTCAACGGCGTCACCAACGGCCACTTCACCGAAGTCAGCGGGCTGGAAATGAACATCCCCGCGATGCCCTACCGGGAGCAGGGCAACGACCGGATCCGGATGATCCCCGGCCAGGCCGAGTACGAGCCGGTGACGTTGCACTTCGGGCTCACCGCCTGCCGGGAGCTGTGGGACTGGGTGCACGCCGTGGCCCGGGGCACGGTGAGCCGGCGCAACGTCTCGATCGTGCTGCTCGACGCCGCCGGCACCACCGAGGTGCTGCGCTGGAACATGATCAACGCGTGGCCGACGCGCTGGCTGGGCGCGCACCTGAACACGCTCGGCCAGGAGATCGCCATCGCGGCGCTGACGCTGCGCTACGAGGGCCTGGAACTGGAGACCGGCGGTGCCGCGCCGACCCCCGCGTAGTTGGCTGGCCGACCGGCTCCGGTCCGCGGCGGCGGGGGTCCAACGCCTGGCCCGGCTGCTCGACCTCGCCGAGTCGACCGCCACCGGCCGGGGCGCCCAGCACGCCGACCCGGCCACGGCCCGCGCCGAGCCCGGGGACGGGCCCGGACACCGGCCGGTGTCCGGTTCGGACGGCTCGGCGGGTGGGGCGGCGAGGCCCGCCGACGGGCCGATCCGCCGCCCCCCCCGGCGAGCCGCCGGAGCACTGGCTGCGCCTGGTCGCCACGCACGCCCCCGGCCTGCTGCATGACCTGCGGCTCGGCCCCGACCCCGTACCCGGCGTCGCCGCGGCCGGGCCGTCGCTAGGCGTGCCCGACGCGGCCGTCCTGCCCGGCGGCGACGACGGCGAACCGGTGGCCCTGGCCGCCGGGGACGCCGACCGCCGGAGCCCAGCCGCCGAGGCCCGGGGCGACCTGCCCGGCTCGGGCGGCCGCCGGGCCGAGGCGCCGGACCCCAACCGCAGCGCGCCACCCCGCACCGGCCCCGCCGGCCTCGCCTCGCGGACGGGAGCCGCCGAGCGGGGTCCCCGACCGGGTCGGGTACAGCCGGAGCCAGGGCTGGCCGCCGACGCGCCGCCAGCCGATCCGACCGGCGGCGACGCACCGGCCGCAGGGCCGGCCGGGGCGCAGGCCAACGCGGACGCGGGAACCGTCCGGCCGGCGGCCCCGGCCAGGTCGCCCGGCGCCGTTCCCGCGCCACCGGTCCCACCGCGGCCCGGCGACCACCGCCCCGCCGCGTCCTTTGCTCTGCGTCAACCACCGCAACGCCCGCCGTCCGACGGGCGGGCGGCTGGCGCGTCGGGTACGTCAGCGTGTCGGGCTCCGGCGTGGGGTGCGGCGGACTCCGGGAGCGCCGGGCGGACTGTTGCGTGGAGTGAAGCAGAGCAAAGGGAGAACCGAGCGCCCTCCCCCGCGCTCCGGTTCGCACGGCCGGCCGCCGATGCTCCACCGCCGCATCCCGCCACACCACACACCGATGCCGCCCGGGTGCCCGTCGACCCCGCTCGGCCCCTGGTCCTGGCCCCACCCGTCCGGGCCACGCTCCCGCAGCCCGGCGGTGTCCGACCGCACGCCGACGCGACGGCGTCCGGGTCCGCCGCCGCACCGTCCGGCGCTCGGCCGCCGGCCCGCGCCGCGACGGTCACCCCACCCTGGCCCGCGCTGCCCGACCCGACCATGACCGGCGACCGGCCTCGTCCCGAGCCGCGGATCGGCGGCGACCCGTGGCCGGAGCCGCCCGGCGGCCGCGATCCGTGGCCGCGCCTGCCGGACGACCGGGCACTGTGGACGTCGGCCGGGGACGCCCTGGACCACGGGCACCTGCGCCGGTTGGACCGGGAACAGGCGGGTGCCTGATGGAGCGGGTCGCCTTCCTCATCGACGCCACCGGCGCCCGGGTGGACTGCCTGCTCAACCCGGAGACCGTGCAGGTGACCCGGCTGGCCGGCATCCGGCCCCGGGGCGCGGCCGGCGGGCAGCTCACCGGCGCCGGGCTCGCCGACGACCCGCTGGTGTTCACCGGCGGTGGGCGCACCGAGCTCGTGCTGGACCTGCTCTTCGACGTCGACTTCGCCGAGGGCCAGGTCCGCCCGACCGACGTGCGGGTGCTCACCCGGCCGCTCTGGCTGCTCGCGGAGAACTCGGCCACCGAGCACGGCTGGCTGCGACCCCCGCTGGTGCGGCTGGTCTGGGGCAAGACCTGGAACGTGCCCGGGGTGATCGTCGCCGTGGCGGAACGCTTCGACGCGTTCACCGTGACCGGCTCGCCCCGCCGGTCCTGGCTGCGGCTCAAGCTGGTCCGGGTGGCCGAGTCGGCCGACCGGGCGCAGGAGGGGTTCGCCGAGGAACTCGCCGCCGCCGGCACCCCGGTCGCCGCGCCCGGCACCGCCGTGGTGGCCGCCGGCGACGGCGCGGCCCAGCCCGACTACTCGGGCGTACGGTTCGACCTGCTCGCCCACGACGCGCTCGGTTCCCCGCTGCGCTGGCGGCTGCTGGCCGAGCACAACCGGATCACCGACCCGCTGACCGTGCCGGCCGGCACCGCGCTGGCCGTTCCGCCGCCCACCGCGCCAGCCGGTTCGCCTTCGCCCGCCGCGGCGGGAGGTGCGCCGTGACCGTTGCCGCGCCCCGCGCGCTCACCGTGCTGCTCGACGGCGCGGCGCTGCCCGACGGCGCGACCCGGCGGGTGGTGTCGGTGCGGGTGGCCGCCCGGCTCGACCGGCCCACCCAGTGCGAGGTCGCGCTCGCCACCGCGCCCGGCACGGCCGCGCTCACCCCGCCGGTACGCACCGGCGGCACGCTCGACGTCCGGCTGGCCGACCAGCCCGAGGCGCTCTTCGCCGGCGAGGTCACCTGCGTCGAGGTCGAGTACGCCGCGGACGGCTCCGCGCTGCTCCGGGTGCGGGCGTACGACGCGCTGCACCGGCTGCGCAAGCGGCAGCGGCTGCGGGTGTTCGAGTCGGTGACCGCCGCCGACCTGGCCCGGGAGCTCTGCGGCGAGGTCGGGCTGACCGTGGCGGCGGAGGCCGACGGGCCCCGGCTGGAGCGGCTGGCCCAGCACCGGCACACCGACCTGGAGCTGCTGCTGGAGGTGGCCGGCCGGGCCGGGCTGCACCTGGCCGCCGACGGTGACCGGCTGCGCCTGGTGACGCTGGAGGGGTACGGCGAGCCGGTCCCGCTGGAGCTGGGCCGGTCGGTGTACTCGCTGCGGCTGGCCACCAACGTCGACGGCGCCATCGGGGACAGCGCGGCGCTGGGCTGGCACCCGCAGCGGGCCGAACCGATCAGCCAGCGGGCCGGCGCGCCGCGCTGCGGGCGGCGCACCGCGGGCGACCCGGAGCCGGCGGACGTCGGCGCGGACGGGGTGCGCACCGCGGTCGACCAGCCCGGGCGCAGCGACGACGAACTCGCCGCGCTGGCCCAGGCCGGCCTGGACGCCCGGGTCGCCGCCCTGGTCACCGCGGACGGGGTGGCCGAGGGCGATCTGGCGCTGCGCCCGGGCCGGCGGATCGCGCTGGCTGGGGTGGCCACGCCGGCCGAGGGCACCTACGTGCTCACCGAGGTGGTGCACACCGTCGACGCCAACGGCCACCTGACCCGGTTCGGCACCGCCCCGCCACCGCCGCCGCCGGCCGGGCCGCCCGCCCCGGCGATGCTCACCCTCGGCACGGTCACCGACGTCGCCGACCCGGAGGGCCTGGGCCGGGTCCGGGTCGAGCTGCCCGCGTACGGGGGGCTGGACGCCGGGTGGCTCGGGGTGCTCTGCCCGGGCGCCGGGCGGGGCAAGGGGATCGTGGCGCTGCCCGACCCACAGGACACGGTGCTGGTGGCGCTGCCCGGGGGCGAGCCGGCGTCCGGCGTCGTGCTCGGCTCGCTGTTCGGCGCGGTCGAGCCGTACGACGCGGGGATCCACGAGGGACGCGCGGGCCGCTGGTCGCTGCGTACCGCGGGTGGGCAGTCGATCGTGGTGGACGACGCCGGCCGGCGGCTGCGGCTGGCCACCGACGGCGGCAGCTGGCTGGAGCTGACCCCGGAGCTGGCCACCCTGCACGCGGCGAGCGACCTGGTGCTCTCCGCGCCCGGCCGGGCGATGGTGGTCCGGGCGCGCAGCGTGGACTTCCTGCACGCCGAGGCGGCCGAGGACGCGGAGACGGCCGCCGAGCGGGCCCGGACCCTGGCCCGCGCCCAGCACGAGGGAGGTGGCTGATGCGTTGGATCCACCGCGACTCGCTGATCAGGTGCGACCACGACGGCCGGGTGACGAACCGGGCCTCGCAACGGTGGGTCACCGTGTCCGGCGTACCGGTGCTGGTCGACGCCGACCCGGAGGGGCGGGAGATCACCGCCTGCCCGAACTACGGGCCGACGATCAAGCCCTGCGCGAAGACGCTTCGGGTGCGGGTCGGCTACAGCGACTGGCTGCGGGTGGACGGCCACCGGGTGGTGCTGTCGCACCTGGACGGGTTCACCGACGGCACCCCGCCCGGCCTGGTCCACCACCGGGTGCGCGACCCGCGCCAGCGGTTCCTGGGAGCCGACCGGTGAGGGCGTTCCGGTTCGTCGGCGCTGGTTTCGACGCGGGTCGTACCGGCGGGCTCGCGCTGACCGCCGCCGGTGGGCTGGCCATGACCGAGGGCGACGAGACGGTCCGCCAGGCGCTGTTCCTGCTGCTGTCGACCACCCCCGGCGAGCGGTTGATGCGACCCGGCTACGGGTCCCGGCTGCACCGGCTGGTCTTCGCGCCGAACGACGACACCACCGCCGGGCTGGCCATCCACTACGTCCGGCAGGCCATCGCCCGGTGGGAGCCGCGGGTCGAGGTGGTCGACGTGGACGCCGGCCCGGACCCGGACGACCCGTGGCGGTTGGTGATCCGGCTGGACTACCGGATCCGGGCCAGCCTGGCTCCCGGCCAGCTGGTCTTCTCGGTCGACCTGCTGCCCGCCGACCGCGTGGAGGGAGCGCCGTCATGACCCTGCCCGTGCCGCACCTGGACGACCGGACCTTCCTCGACCTGGTCACCGAGGCCCGGGAGCGGATCCGCCAGTCCTGCCCGGGCTGGACCGACCTGTCCGCGCACGACCCGGGAATCGCTCTGGTGGAGGCGTTCGCGTACCTCACCGAGGTGATGATCTACCGGCTGAACCAGCTGCCGGAGAAGGCGTACGTGTCGTTCCTCAACCTGCTCGGGGTGACCCGGCACGCGCCGTCGGTGGCCTGGGCGGACGTCCGGTTCACCCGTACCGGCGGCGACCACGGCCCGATCCGGATCCCGGCCGCCACCCGGGTCGCCGCGGCCCGCGGCGCCGACCCCCGGCCGGTCGTCTTCGTCACCACCGAGCCGGCGCTGCTGCCCGCCGGGCAGTCCGAGGTGACCGTCCGGATGCATCACTGCGAGCCGGTCGAGGCGGAGCTGCTCGGGGTCGGCACCGGGCAGCCCGGCCAGGTGCTGCGCGCCGCCCGGGCGCCGCTGGCGCGCACCGCCGAGCCACTGGACCTGCTGCTCGGCGTAGAGGTGCCGGCCGGGTCGGTGGAGCTGGGCGCCGCGGCCCGCGAGCACGAGGGGCGCACCTTCGAGATCTGGCGGCCGGTGGACAGCTTCGCCGGCGTCGGCCCGCAGGCCCGGGTCTACCTGGTCGACCGCTGCTCCGGCACGGTCACCTTCGCCCCCGCCCTGGACCTGCGCGACCCGCCGCCCGACGGCCCCGCCGGCGGCGACCCGGCCGACCCGGCCGGCCCGGCCGCCGCCGGACCCGCGGACCCGGGCGCGGGCGCCGGGCCGGTGACCGTGGCGGCGGTGCCGCCGGCCGGGCGGCAGATCCGGCTCTGGTACCGGGCCGGCGGCGGACCGGCCGGCAACGTGGCGGCCGGCACGCTGACCAGCCTGCGTGACCCGTTGCCCGGGGTGCGGGTGGAGAACCCGGCGCCGGCCGGCGGCGGGCGGGAGCGGGAGTCGCTGGAGTCGGCCCTGCTCCGCGGCCCGTACGAGTTCTTCGCCCAGCAGCGGGCGGTGACCGCCCGCGACTACGAGGTGCTCGCCGCCGGCTCCGGCGCGGTGGCCCGGGCCCGGGCGTTCACCCGCGCCGCCGTCTACAGCTTCGCCCGCCCGGGCGAGGTGGAGGTGGTGCTAGTGCCGTACGTGCCGGCGGCGGCCCGACCGGGCGGCCGGCTGCCGGTGACGGTGCTGCGCGAGCACGAGGTCGAGGAGGCCCGGGCCCGGGTCGCGGCCGACCTGGACCGGCGGCGGGCGCTGGGCACCAGTTGCCGGGCCGGCTGGGCCCGCTACAAGGCGGTGTCGATCCGGGCCCGGGTGGTGGTGCGCCGTGAGGAGGACGCCGACGCGGTCCGCCGCCGCATCCACGACCGGCTGCACCAGACGCTCAGCCCGCTGCCCACCCCGCTCAACCCGACCGGCTGGGCGTTCGGCGAGCCGCTGCGCGCCTCGAACGTGTACCGGTTGCTGGAACACGCCGAGCCGGGGGTGCGGTACGTGGAGTCGGTCCGCTTCGTGGTCGACGAGGCGCCCGACGGGCAGGTCAGCGCGGTGGCGGTGGACCAGTACCAGCCGCGCACCTGGTACGCCGGGCGCGGGCCGGTGCTGTTCCGCTCCACCAACGCCGGCGCGGGCTGGGAGCCGGCCGGCCGGTTCGACGGGGAGACGGTGCTGCGGGTGGCGCCCGCCCCGGCCCCGGTCCGCCCGGGCATCGTGCCCCGCCCCGGCGCGGTCGCCGCGGTCACCCTGCGCCCCGGCGGCGGGTCGCGGGTGTACCTGAGCACCGACCTGGGCGAGACCTGGTCGCTGCTGACCGACCTGGCCTCCCGGATCACCGACGTGGCCTGGATCGACCGGGACGGCGCCGGCGCGCTGCTGGTCGCCACCGACACCGGGCTGTACGAGGTGTCCCTGCTGCCCGGCGCGGTGCCGTTGCAGATCCTGGTCGACCCGGCCGACGCCGACCGCGGCTTCTACGCGGTACGCGCGTTCGTCTCCGAACGGGGCGCGCCCGGGGTGGCGGTGGCCGCGCAGGCCGGCTTCGGCGTCTACCTGTCCACCGCGGCCGGCCGCCCGGGCACTTTCGGCCACGTCGGGCTGGCCAACGTGGACAACCGCGTCCTCGCCGTGCAGTACGACGGCCCGGCCACGCTGCTGTGGAGCGGCACCGGCGAGCCGGATCCGAAGAAGCCCGGCCAGGGCTGCTACCGCACCCGGCTGTTCGAGTCGGACGTGCAGTGGCAGGCCGTACAGGCCGGCTGGATCGGCGGCACCTGCCGGGACCTGGCCTTCGCCGGCCCGCTGGCGGTCGCCGCCACGCAGAGCGGCGGAGTGCTCCGGCTGGACACCCTGGCCGGGCAGCCGCAGTGGGCGCCGGTGATGGTCAACTGCGGGCTGCCGCTGCGGGACCGCACCCGGTTCCTGCCGGTGGACGCGATCGCCGCCACCGGCGGGCCGGACCGGCTGGTGCTGGCCGGCGGCGAGCGCGGGGTGTACCGCAGCGGCGACGCCGTCGACTGGTCGGCCAGCGCCAACCAGGCCACCGCGGACGTGGTGACCGTTCCCGACACCTGGCTGCTCTGCTCCGGCGAGCACGACATCGAGGTGGTGCGGCAGGATGCGACGCGCGGCGATTGAGCGGCTGCTGCCCGCGGCCTACCAGCGGGCGTGCGTGCCGGGCAGCGTGCTGTGGGCACTGCTGGACGTGATGGAGGCGCTGCACGCCCCGGACGAGGCGGTGCTGGCCGACGTGGACGCGCTCTTCGCCCCGTACCGGGCGCCGGACGCGATGGTCGTCCAGCTGACCCGCTGGGTGGCGATGGACCACGTGGTCGCCTCGCCCCGGCCGGACGCCCCGCTGCCGCTGCCGCTGGGCCGGCTGCGGGACCTGGTGGCGCACGGCGCGCTGCTGGCCCGCTGGCGCGGCACCCCGTACGGGCTGCGCCTCGCGCTGGAGGTGGCGACCGGGTTGCCCGGCTTCGTGCTGGAGGAACCGGCCGACCGGCCGTTCCACGTGGTGGTGCGGGTGCCCGCGGCCGCCACCGGGCAGCAGCTCGCCGTGGTCACCCGCATCGTCGAGGCGGAGAAGCCCGCATCGACCACCGTCGAGATCGTCGTCGCAGAGGAGCCCTCATGACCACCGAGTGGGCGGTCGTCGCGGCCGCCGAACAGTTCACGCTGGACGCCCGCAACACCGGCGAGCTGACCTTCACCGTCTCCAACCCCGGCGTCGCGCCGGACACCGTCGTGTTCGACGTGGCGCCGGGCGAGGGCAGCCAGCGTTCCTGGTTCACCGTCACCGAGCCGCAGCGGGTGGTGCCCGGGCAGGGCTCGGTGTCGTTCCTGGTCCGGCTGGTCGTACCGGCCGGCACCGCGCCGCGCCGCTACGACATGACCGGGTTCGCGTACTCGGCGAACACCGCGCCGGAGGAGAGTTCCCGCTCCAGCGGGCGGGTCACCTACGAGGTCCGGGCGGTCGTCGCGCGCCGGCGTTCCCCGTGTCCGTGGGTTGCCGCGGCCGCGGCGCTGGTGCTGCTCGCCTCGGCGGTGGTGGTCTTCCTGGTCACCCGCGACGGCGACCCGGCGCCCGGCGAGCCGCGGGTGGTGACCGTGGAGGCGGAGGACCTGGTCGACGCGGCGGTGGTGGTGTCGCCACAGGGTTCGGCGGCCACCGTGGTGCGGCAGCCGAACTGCTGCGGGGTGACCTGGTCGCAGGACGAGCAGCTGTTCTTCCAGGGGCGGGCGATCGGCGACCAGGTGAGCGTGACGGTGACCCTGCCCGCGGAGGCCACCTGGCGGTTCGCCACCGTCCGCACCACGTCGTTCGACTACGCCAACACGGTGTTCACCATCGACGGCACCCAGGTCGGCGGGGTCTTCCTCGGCTTCACCCCGGCCGTGGTCCGGACCGACTGGCTCGACGTGGGCACGATCCGGCTCGGCCCGGGTCCGCACCGGATCACGCTGCTCGTGCTCGGCAAGACGCAGGGCAGCGACCGCTACTTCGCCGGGATCGACGCGATCCGGTTCACCGAGGTCCTGCCGGCGGACACCCGATGAGCGAGCATCGCGAGCGAATCATCAGGCTCAGCGCGAAGGTGCCTCATGACGGCACGCAGCGCAGCGGAGTGCCGGCATGAGCGGCCGGCAGAAGGCGCTGCTGGCCGCGCTCGGCGTCCTGCTGGTGGTGCTCTTCGCGGTCGCGGTGGCCGCCGGCCGGGGCGACCGGGGCGACCCCGGCACCCGGTCGGGCCTGGTGGAGCGGCTCGGTCGGTTCGGCGGCGAGCAGGCCGCGGTGGACCCGGCGACGGTCGCCGCGGACTGCGCCGTCGAAACCGGCCGGCTGGTCTTCTCCGGCGGCTGCGCGCTGCGGATCGCCGATCCGGGTGGGCTGCGCACGCTGGTCCTGCGCAGCCCGGCCACGTTCAGCATCGAGGCGCCGGCGCCCGGGGACGTCGACGTCACCGTGCGGGACGACGTCGAGCCGGCCGCCGACGGCAGCGGCGCGGTGGTCCGGGTCGCCGTGGACCGGCCGACCGCCGTCCTGCTGCGCTGCCCGGGCCTGGGCACCTGCACCGTCACCGTCGCCCCGTCCTGACCGCCGCCGGCTGCGAGGAGGAGGCCCTCATGGGCGAGTTGCGCAAGCCGTTCCTGCTGCTGGCGATGCTGGCGGTGGTGCTGGCGATCGCGGTGGAACTCGGCGCCGGGCTGCTCACCGGCGGCGGGGACGCCGGCGCCGCGCTCCGGGACAGCGCCGGGGATCTGGACGTGGAACTGGGCGACGTCTCCGGGGTCACCGAGCCGTCCGGTCGCGGTACCACCTACCTGGCGCTCGTCGACGCGGTGGCGGTCTGGACCACCGGGCTGTTCTGCCTGAGCCTGGTGCTGCCGGACCGCGTCCAGGGCCGGGTGCAGGGGGTCGCCACCCTGATCTTCTCGATCGTGCTGATCATCGTGTCGGTGCTCGCGCTGGTGGTCGCCTTCGTCGAGCTGTCCGTGATGGTCTCGCTCTTCCTGGCCGCGCCGTTCGGCACCCTCGCCTACCTGGCGCTGTGGGGGTTCTTCCCGGTCGGCGAGGCGGCGCTGCTGCTCGGGCTGGTGTTGCTGCTCAAGCTCGCCTGGGCCGGGCTGCTGGTGGCCGCGCAGCCGCGCTTCGCGCAGAACAAGGGCCTGGTCGCGCTGGTGCTGACCACGCTGCTCTGCACGGTCGCGCTGGAGTTCCTGCACCGGCTGGTGCCGGTGATCCTGGTCAGCATCCTCGACGACGTCGGCGCGCTGGTCTTCGCGGTGGTCGCCCTGGTCTGGGGGCTGGTGCTGCTGATCGGTTCGATCCCGGCCGTCGTCAAGGCCGTCCGGGTCACCGGCGCCCTCACCGAGCCCCCGCCGGCCCGCGGCTGACCAGTTCGGCCAGCGGGGTCGTGCGCCGTCACCGGCCGCTCCCGCCGGGGCCGCGGGTCGGCACGCCGGCGGGCGGGTCGAGCGCCGCGGCCAGTGCGGCGGCAGCGTCCCGGTCCAGCGCCCCGTCGGCGATTGCGACCCGGTGCCGGCCGCTCCGCCCGGCCCCGGCGGGCACCACGCAGGGCCGGTCGAACGCGAACGCCACGCACACCCCCGGGTACATCCGCGCCCGGACGAACCACCGGTCGCCGGGGCCGAGCCCGGTGAAGACCAGGGTGTACGCGTCGCCGCCCGCCTCGGCGCGCAGCGCCAGCCAGGGCTCGGCGGAGCCGTTGACCGCCTCCTCCCCCTGCCCGGACGCGGTGAACACCGCCGGCGGCCGGTCCGCCAGCGCGCCAGAAGAAGCCGCCGTAGCCGGCGCCGCCGGGGCGGCCGTTGGTGGCCGGGCTGCCCAGCCGCACCTGGCGTCCGGGCGGCGCGGTGAGCGTGTAGTCGAGGTCGAGCCGCCACGCGCCGGGGTGCCCGGGCAACGCCGCGACGCCGAGGGCGCGCCGCTCGGTGAGCAGCACCGCCCCGGCCGGGTCCCGCCACTCCAAGCGGTGTGCCAGCCGGTCGGGCGAGCGGTGCAGCCAGCCGGTGTGCGCGATCCGGCCGTGGTCGGCGCGCCAGGGTTAGCCGACGTCCCGCACGTAGGTGCGCCCGCCCCACAGGTTGGTGCCGTCGACGTCCTGCACCGCCAGCGAGGCGCCGAGGTGCCAGACGTGGTCGTCGGGGAGCGCGTCGGTCACCACCGTGCCGGCCCGGGTCCGCACCGGGTGCAGGTACGGCCGGGGACCGTGCCGGGCGTCCAGCCCGGGCGCCACCTGGTACCGGGCCACCTCGACGCCGTCGACCAGCAGCCGCGGACGGTCGCCGTCGACGGCGTCCGGACCGGCGGGGCGCGGTGCCGCGGTCACGACGGTTCCGGGCGGGCGGCGGGACGGCGGGCGACCGCGTGCAGGGCGGCCAGCGTGTAGCCGGCGAGGATCGGCACGGCGACCGGGGTGACCAGGGCGGCGAGCAGGAGGGCCACCCCGGCCGTCCCGGCCAGCGCGGTCCAGCGGGCCGGGTGGTCGAGGCAGGTGCGGGCGGCGGACCGGGCGGCGGACCGCCACCGCCCCCCGGTACGGCCCACCTCGACCACGACCAGCCCGGCGTAGCCCGCGACGGCGACCGCGACCAGCGCGGTGACCGCCAGCGCGGGCGTCCCGCCGGGGACCCGCCCGGTGGCCAGCGCGGCCAGGTCGGCGGCGAGCAGCCCGCCGCCGGCCACGGCGAGCAGGGACACCGGCACGCCGGCCGGCACGGCCCGGCCGAACCGGGCCAGGGTTCGCCGCGCCGACGGCCACCCACCGGTGCTGAACCGGTCGTGCACCGCGGCGCTGGCGGTGGCCGCCGCGGCGGCGGCGGTCAGCAGCGGCAGCGCGGCCGCGGTCAGCAGGATGCCGAGCAGGGCCAGGTCGGCGGCGTCGGCGAGCACGTCGCGCCAGTCGCGCGTCGTCCGGTCCGCGGCGCCGCCCGGCGGCGCGGAGACCGGATCACGGGCGTTCCGGGCCGGTTCATCCCTTGAGGCCACTGGTGTTGATCCCCTCGACGAGCATCCGCTGGAAGGCCACGAAGAACCCGAAGACCGGCAGCAGCGACAGCACCGACATGGCGAACATCGGGCCGACCGCGCTCTGGCTGGTCGAGTCGATGAACAGGGTCAGCGCCACCGGCACGGTGTAGTCCTCCAGGTCGGAGAGGAAGACCAGTTGCCGGAAGAAATCGTTCCAGGTCCAGATGAACGAGAAGATCGCGGTGGTGACCAGCGCCGGGCGGCTCAGCGGCAGGATGACGTGCCGGAAGATGCCGAACGCGTTCGCTCCGTCGATCTTGGCCGCCTCGTCCAGCTCGCGCGGGATGCCCCGCATGAACTGCACCATGAGGAAGACGAAGAACGCCTCGGTGGCCAGGAACTGCGGCACCAGCAGCGGCAGGTACGGCCACTCGCCGCCGACCAGGCCGAGGCTGCGGAAGAGGATGTACTGCGGCACGATCAGCACGTGCCCGGGCAGCAGCAGGGTACCGATCATGACGGCGAACCAGACGCCGCGCAGCCGGAACCGCAGCCGGGCGAAGGCGTACGCGGCGAACAGGCAGGACACCCCGTTGCCGACCACGGTGAGCAGGCTGACCATGGCGCTGTTGAGGAAGAACCGGCCGAAGCTGACGTCGAAGTTGGTCCAGCCGTCGGTGTAGTTGCCCGGGGTGAACCGCTCCGGCAGCAGGCCGATGTTGTTGACGATCTCCTGCTGGCTCTTCACCGAGGTGCCGAGCATCCAGACCAGCGGGTAGAGCACCACCGCCAGCAGCACCAGCAGCACCAGCAGCCGCAGCGCCGAGCGGCTGCGCGGCCGTCGGGTGCCGGCCGCCACCGGGCGCGTGGTCACCGCCACCATCACCGGTCCTCCCCGTCCGAGTAGTGCACCCAGAACCGCCCGGTGCTGAAGAAGATCACCGTGATCACCGCGATGGCGACCAGGAAGACCCAGGCCATCGCGGAGGCGTAGCCCATCTCCAGGTCCGTGAAGCCGGTGATGTAGAGGTTGAGCGTGTACATCAGCGTCGAGTCGACCGGCCCGCCGGTGCCGTTGCTGAGCACGAACGCGGCGGTGAAGCCCTGGAAGCCGTTGATGGTCTCCAGCACCAGGTTGAAGAAGATGACCGGGGAGAGCATCGGCAGGGTGACGTTGACGAACTGCCGCCACCGGCCGGCGCCGTCGACCGCGGCCGCCTCGTACAGCTCGGTGGGCACCTGCTTGAGCCCGGCCAGGAAGATCACCATCGGTGCGCCGAACTGCCAGATGGCCAGCACCATCAGGGTCTGCAGCGCCCAGTCCGGGTCGTTGACCCAGGGCTTGCCGGTGATGCCGAAGAGGGCGAGGAAGGAGTTGAACGCGCCGTCCCGGTTGAACATGTTGACCCAGACGATGGCCAGCGCGACGCTGCCGCCGAGCAGCGACGGCAGGTAGAACAACCCGCGGAACAGGCCGACGCCCCGCCAGGCCCGGTTGAGCAGCAGCGCCACCCCGAGCGCGGCGGCCAGCTTCAGCGGCACGGCGACCAGCGCGAAGGTCAGCGTCACCCGGACCGAGTGCCACCACGAGGGGTCGGCGGTGAACATCCGCTCGTAGTTGGCCAGCCCCACCCACTCCACCTCGGACCAGAGCGTGAGGATGTCGTAGTTGGTGAAGCTGAGGTAGAGCGACAGCAGCATCGGGATCGCCGTGACGGCCATCAGGCCGATGAGCCAGGGCGACAGGAAGACGTACCCCGCCAGACCTTCGCTGTGCCGGGCCCGCCCGGGCCCGCGCCGGTTGGCGCGGGGCCGGACGGATCCGGGGCCGCGGCGGGTCGGGTCGGGCGCCGTGGTCAGGGCCACGAGCCGGCTCCTCTCCGGACGACGTCGGGTCAGGCGATGGCGGACGTGCAGGCCTCGACGAACTGGGCGGCCGCCTCCGCCGGCGTGGCCCGGCCGTACTGGGCGTTCTCGGCGGCCTTCACCAGTTCGGCGCGGACCTTGCTGTGGCCCTTGGTCGGCACCTGCGGGGACTCGCCGAACTTCTGCGCCAGCTCGGCCTCGACCGCGATGGACTGCTTCATCGCCGGGTCGGTGGTGTCGTCGCTGACCGACCGGCGCAGGTCCTGGTTGGACGGCAGGCCGCGGTCGGTGCCGAGCAGCTTGACCGCCTCCGGGTCGTTCATCAGGAAGTTGATCACGTCGACGGCCACGTCCTTGTGCTTGCTGCCGCGGAACACCGACCAGTACATCGACGCCCGGGCCCACTGCGCGCTCGGGTCACCCGGGTACGCGATCACACCCAGTTCGTCCTTGGTGTTCTTCTTCAGCTCCGGCATCTGGTTGACCCAGACCCAGGAGGTGGCCGCCTTGCCGGTCACCACCAGCTGCTTGGTGATGTCGGTGACGTTTCCCTCGTGGATGACGTCCGGGGTGGGCGTGGCGCCCCGGTCCCAGGCGCCCTTCCACAGCTCGAACCAGCGGGTCACGTCCTCCGCGGTGAAGCCGAGTTCCTTGCCCGAGTACATGTCCTTGCCCTGCTGGCGCAGCCACACCCAGAACGCCTTGTAGTCGGCGCTCGGGTCCTGGGTGCCGGGCACCTTGGCGGTCTTCGCCACCCGCTCGGCCCAGGCGATGTGCTCCTCCCAGCTCATCCCGGTGGTCGGTTCGGGCAGCCCGTGCTTGGTCAGCAGCGTCTTGTTGTAGACCAGGCCCTGGGTGTTCTCGCCGGCGGCGAGGCCGGCGAGCTTGCCGTCGACCACCCCGTACTGCCAGAGGCTCTTGGGGAACTTCGAGGTGTCCAGCTTGCCGGAACTCTGGTACGAGGTAAGGTCCAGCGTGGTGTTGCGGGCGGCGTACTCGGCCAGGAAGTTGTCGTCGATCTGGAACAGGTCCGGCGGGTTGCCGCCGGCGGTGAGGGTGGCGAGCTTGTCGAAGTAGCCCTGGTTGGCCTGCCAGGTCTTCTCGAACGTCACGTTCGGGTGCTTCTTCGTGTAGAGGGCGAGAGCCTCCTCGGTCAGCTTGGCCCGGGCCTCGCCGCCCCACCAGAAGACGGAGA
This sequence comes from Micromonospora sp. LZ34, assembly GCF_052981855.1. Taxonomy (NCBI): domain Bacteria; kingdom Bacillati; phylum Actinomycetota; class Actinomycetes; order Micromonosporales; family Micromonosporaceae; genus Micromonospora; species Micromonospora sp. LZ34. The sequence continues at coordinate 49,534 of NZ_JBRIQN010000007.1, read as the reverse complement.
GCTTCACCGGGGCGTTCGGGTCGGCGCCGGATCATCGCCGCCGCAGGCGGCGGCCCCGGCGACCAGCGGCGCGGCGACCGCCATGGCGAGCAGGCCGCGCAGCAACCGGCGGCGGGGCAGGGGGGTACGGTAGGTGCGCCCGGCGGGCGCGCCGGCGGTGGGGGGCGTTGCGGGGTGCATGTGCGCTCACTCCTCGGCGTTAGGAGGCGACGCCGTCACCGGTGGCCGCCACCGGGACGCCCGGGCCCGCAAGGCGATGCGGGCCCGGGCCTGCCGGGGCGGCCGAGGGACGGTCCCGGCCGGCGTAGGGGCCCGGCCCGGTCGAGTCGCGGATGACCAGTTCGGTCTGGAGCATTACCTGTGCGGTGGTGCGACGGGCGCCGGCAGCCGTCCCGGCGCCGATCCCCCGTGCGGCGCGCGGTGGCTCGGCGTCCTGTTGCAACAGCATGTCGACGGCCGTCCGGCCGGCGGCCGCGGTCGGAGTGGCCACCGTCGTCAGCTTGGGCCGGGTGAGCCGGCTCAGGGCGATGTCGTCGACCCCGACGACGCTCACCTGCTCCGGCACCCGGATCCCGAGTGCGTCGAGCCCCTCGATGAGGCCGATCGCCATCAGGTCGTTGTAGGCGAGCACGGCGGTCACGCCGCTGCGCTGGACCTGTTCGGCCAGCGCCAGGCCACCGGTCTCGGTGGGCGGGTTCGGGCCGAGCACGGTCAGCTCGGCACCGCCGGCCCGGGCGGCCGCGGCGGCGGCCCGGCGGATCTCCCGGTTGGTCCAGGAGCCACGGGGGCCGCCGAGCAAGGCGATCTCCCGGTGGCCGAGGCCGACCAGGTGCTCCACCGCGGCCCGGGCGCCCTGCCCCACGTCCATCAGCACGCACGGCAGCCCGGCCAGCTGGCGGTTCACCACCACCAGCGGAACCTCCCGGCTGAGCTGCTCGATCAGGCTGTTGCTCATCCGAGGGCTGCACAGCAGCACCCCGTCGACCTGCTTGGCTAGGGCGTGGACCAGCTCCTCCTCGGTGATCGGATCCTCGTTGGTGTCGGCCACGAAGACGTGGTAGTCGCGGTGCCGGGCCTGGCCCTCCGCGGCCTTGATCAGCGGCGGGAAGAACGGGTTGGCGATGTCGGCGATGATCAGGCCGATGTTGTGCGTCCGGCCGGTGATCAACGCCCGGGCGGCCCGGTTGGGTCGGTAGCCGAGGTCCTCCGCGCAGGCCAGCACCCGGACCCGGGTCTCCGGGTTGACCAAGTGCGGCGCGGAGAAGGTGCGGGAGACGGTGGAGATGTGCACGCCGGAGGCCCGCGCAACGTCCCTGATGGTGACTGGCACGGCGTCCCTCCGATGTGGCGGCGGTCACGGGTGCCGCCAATTAATGCAAACGGTTGCGCCAGTGTCAACGGTGGATGGTTACAGCTCGATTTCGGTCGCGCTCCCATTAGGGACATTTACCCGCTCTAAACCCATCAAAAGCCGCCGATTCCCGTCGAGGCGTTGACTCGTCACGATCGATCGTGATTACTTCACTGCAAACCTTTGCAGCTTTCTGGGGAGGCCGACCAGATGTCGCCACAGGCCGGCGGGCGGCTCCGGTACGCCGTGGTGGGCGCCGGCGCCCGCGCCGAGATGTTCGTCCGGGCGCTGGTGCGCGACCACCCCGACACCGCCGAGCTGGTCGCCTTCGCCGACGTCAACCAGGCCCGGATGGACGCGCACAACCGGTGGCTGGGCGAGTCCGGCCGCCCGCCGGTGCCGACCTACCGGGCCGTCGACTTCGCCGCGATGCTGGCGAAGGAGCGCGTCGACGTGGTGCTGGTGACCAGCGTGGACGTCACCCACGACGGCTACATCGTGGCCGCGCTGGAGGCCGGCTGCGACGTGGTCACCGAGAAGCCGATGACGGTGGACGCGCCGCGCTGCCGGCGAATCCTGGACGCGGTGGCGCGCACCGGCCGGCGGGTCACGGTGGCCTTCAACTACCGCTACAACCCGCTGCACGAGCAGGTGCGCCGGCTGCTCGCCGAGGGGGCGGTCGGCGAGATCGGCTCGGTGCACTTCGAGTGGCTGCTCGACGTGCGCCACGGGGCCGACTACTTCCGCCGCTGGCACCGGGACAAGGCCGCCTCCGGCGGGCTCATGGTGCACAAGGCCAGCCACCACTTCGACCTGGTCAACTGGTGGCTGGACGCGCGGCCGGTGGAGGTCTTCGCCGCCGGCCGGCTCTTCTTCTACGGCGAGCCCGGCCGCCGGCACGGCTACGCCCGCGACTACGACCGGGCGCACGGCGCCCCCGCCGCCAGCGGCGACCCGTTCGCGCTGCGGCTGGCCGCGCACCCCCGGCTACGCGAGCTCTACCTCGACGCCGAGGCCGAGGACGGCTACCAGCGCGACCGCAACGTCTTCGCCCCCGGCGTCACCATCGAGGACGACACGGCGGTGCTGGCCCGCTACTCCACCGGCGCCACGATGACCTACCACCTCACCGCGTACGCGCCCTGGGAGGGCTACCGGGTGATGGTCAACGGCAGCCGCGGCCGGCTGGAGCTGGAGGTCACCGAGAGCGCGTACGTCAGCCCGGAGGCGGCCGGCGCGCTCAAGGGCGCCGCCCTGCACGGCGCGGAGGCTGCCGCCGAGGGGGGCGCCGCCACGCTGACCCTGCGGCCGTTCTGGACGCCGCCGCGGCCGATCACCGTCGAGGGGTACACCCGGCAGGGCCACGGCGGCGCGGACGCCCGGATGACCCGGGTGCTCTTCGGCGGCGCCCCCGACCCGCTCGACCGGGCCGCCACCGCCCACGACGGCGCGCTGGCCCTGCTCACCGGGCTGGCCGCCAACCGGTCCTTCGACACCGGCCGGCCCGTCCGGGTCGCCGACCTGCTCACCCTGCCCTGACCTCGAACCCGGGAGCCGCATTCCGTGCCCACCACGTCCCGTACCGACCTGCTCCTGCCCGCCGAACCGGGCCAACGCGCGCTGGCCCGGGAGCTGTACGCGCTGGCGGCCGAGCTGCCGATCATCTCCCCGCACGGGCACGTCGACCCGGCGCTGCTGGCCGAGGACCGGCCGTTCCCCGACCCGGCCCGGCTGCTCATCGTGCCCGACCACTACCTGACCCGGATGCTGCTCAGTCAGGGCGTACCGCCGGCCGAGCTGGGCGTGCCGAGCCGGGACGGCAGCCCGGTGGAGACCGACGGACGGCGGATCTGGCGCCGCTTCGCCGCGCACTGGCACCTGTTCCGCGGCACGCCGTCCCGGCTCTGGCTCGAACAGACCTTCACCGAGGTGTTCGGGGTGAGCAAGCCGCTCTCCCCGGCCACCGCCGACGCGGTCTACGACGAGCTGGCCGCCCGGCTGGCCGAGCCCGGCTTCCGGCCCCGGGCGCTGTTCGAGCGGTTCAACATCGAGGTGCTGGCCACCACCGAGTCGCCCCTGGACGACCTGGGGCAGCACGCCAAGCTCGCCGCGGACGGCTGGGGCGGGCCGGGCGGGCGGGTGGTCACCACCTTCCGCCCGGACGACATGGTGGACATGGAGTTCGACAACTGGTCGGCCAACGTGGACCGGCTCGGCGAGCTGACCGGCGAGGACACCGGCACGTACGCCGGCTATGTGGCCGCGCTGCGGGCGCGGCGGGCGGCGTTCGTCGCGGCCGGCGCCACCTCCTCCGACCACGGCCACCTCACCGCCCGGGCGCTCGAGCTGACCCGGGCCGAGGCGACGGCGCTCTACGACCGGGCCCGGCGGGGCCGGGCCGACCCGGGCGACGCGGAGGCGTTCCGGGCGCACATGCTGCTGGAGTTCGCCCGGATGTCGCTGGAGGACGGGCTGGTCATGCAGCTGCACCCGGGCGCGGTGCGCAACCACAACCGGTGGTTGCACGCCCGGCACGGCCGCGACGTCGGCGGCGACGTGCCGCAGGCCACCGAGTACGTGCACGCCCTCGCCCCGCTGCTGGACGCGCACGGCAACGACCCCCGGCTGCGGGTGGTGCTCTACACCCTCGACGAGTACACCTTCACCCGCGAGCTGGCCCCGCTCGCCGGCGGCTACGCCGCCCTCTACCTCGGCGCGCCCTGGTGGTTCCTGGACTCCCCCGAGGTGCTCCGCCGGTTCCGCGAGGCGGTCACCGAGACCGCCGGGTTCTACAACACCGCCGGCTTCGTCGACGACACCCGGGCGTTCTGCTCCATCCCGGTCCGGCACGACGTGGCCCGCCGGGTGGACGCCGGTTTCCTGGCCCGGCTGGTGGCCGAGCACCGGCTGCCGATGAAGGAGGCGGCCGAGACCATCGTGGACCTGGCGTACCGGCTGCCGAGGCGGGTCTTCAACTTCGGGGAGCGGGCATGAGCGTCACCATCACCTCCGTGGACGTGCACGACGTCCGCTTCCCGACCGCCGCGCGGGGGGACGGCTCGGACGCGATCAACCGGGGCGACTACTCGGCCACCTACGTCGAGCTGGGCACCGACGCCGGGCCGACCGGGGCCGGGTTCACCTTCACCAACGGCCGGGGCAACGAACTCACCTGCGCGGCGGTCCGCGCCCTGGAGCACCACGTGCGCGGGCGTACCGTCGCCGAGATCGCCGCCGAGCCGGCGGCGTTCTGGCGCTCGCTCGTCGCCGACGTGCAGCTGCGCTGGCTGGGCCCGGAGAAGGGGGTCATCCACATGGCCACCGGGGCGCTGGTCAACGCGGTCTGGGACCTGCGGGCCAAGCTGGCCGGCAAGCCGCTGTGGCGGTTCCTGGCCGAGCTGCCCACCGACGAACTGGTGGCCTGCGTCGACTTCCAGCACATCGCCGACGCGCTCACCCCGGACGAGGCGGCCGCGCTGCTGGACAACGGGCGCGACGGTCTGGCCGACCGGCTGGCCGGGCTGGAGCGCGACGGCTTTCCCGCGTACACCACCTCGGTGGGCTGGCTGGGCTACCCGGACGACAAGGTCCGGGCGCTGACCCGGCAGGCGTACGCGCGGGGCTGGCGGGCGATGAAGATGAAGGTCGGCGGGCCGCTCGCGGACGACCTGCGCCGGGCCCGGATCATCCGGTCGGAGATCGGCCCGGACGCGGTGCTGATGATGGACGCCAACCAGGTGTGGGGGGTCGAGGAGGCGATCGCCGCGATGACGGTGCTGGCCGAGGTGGACCCGTACTGGATCGAGGAACCCACCCACGCCGACGACATCCTCGGCCACGCCCGGATCGCCCGGGCCGTCGCCGAGCTGACCGGCGGCCGGTGCCAGGTGGCCACTGGGGAGGTGGCCGCCAACAAGGTGGTCTTCAAGCAGTTGCTCCAGGCCGAGGCGATCGGGGTGATGCAGGTCGACGCCTGCCGGGTCGGCGGGGTCGACGAGGTCCTCGCCGAGCTGCTGATGGCGGCGAAGTTCGGGGTGCCGGTCTGCCCGCACGCCGGCGGCGTCGGGCTCTGCGAGTACGTCCAGCACCTGGCGGTCTTCGACCACCTGCGGGTCGGCAGAAGCCTGGCGGGCCGGATGATCGAGTACGTCGACCACCTGCACGAGCACTTCGTCGATCCGGTGCGCACCCGGGACGGCCGGTACCTGCTGCCCACCGAGCCCGGATACAGCAGCACCATGCGGCCGGAGTCGGTCGCCCGGTTCCGCTTCCCGGACGGCCCGGCATGGCGCTGACCGTGGGCGCGTCCCGGCTCGGGCTCGGCTCGCTGCGGCGGCTGCCCACGGCCAGCCGGCCGCTGCTGCGCCCCGGCACCGTGCCGGCCGGCGTGCTCCACCTGGGTCTCGGCGCGTTCCACCGGGCCCACCAGGCGGTGTACACCGAGGCCGCGGTCGGCGCGGCCGGCGGTGACTGGGGCATCGTCGGGGTGGCCCCGCGCAACGCGGCACTGGTCGAGGCGCTGGCCGCGCAGGACAACCTGTTCAGCGTCACCACGCTCGCCACCGACGGGGCGCGGACCCGGGTGGTCGGCGCGCTGGCCGGGGTGCGGCACGCCGCCGGCGACCCGGCGGCGGTGGTGGCGCTGCTGGCCGACCCGGCGATCCGGGTGGTCACGCTGACCGTGACCGAGAAGGCGTACCAGCTCGACCCGGCCACCGGGGCGCTGCGGCCGGACGTGGCGCTCGCCGCCGACCTGGCCGGCGACCGGCCGCCGGCGACCGTGCCGGGCCTGCTGGTGCGCGGCCTGCTGGCCCGCGCCGCCGCCGACGCCGGGCCGGTCGCGCTGGTCAGCTGCGACAACCTGCCGGCCAACGGCCGCCGGCTGCGCGGCCTGGTCGAGCAGGCGCTGGCGTACGCGGGCGCGCCGGAGCGGGCCGTCGGCTGGGTCGCCGGGCAGGTGTCCTTTCCCGGCACGATGGTGGACCGGATCGTGCCGGCCAGCACGGCCGAGACGCTCGACGTCGCCCGCCGGGCGCTGGGCGTGACCGACCTGGCGGCGGTGGCCGCCGAGCCGTACGCCCAGTGGGTGATCGAGGACGACTTCCCCGGCGGCCGGCCGGCCTGGGACCGCGCCGGGGCGGTGCTCTGCGCCGACGCCGGGCCGTGGGAGCGGCTCAAGCTGCGCGCCCTCAACGGCGTGCACTCGGCCACCGCCTACCTCGGCGCGCTGGCCGGGTGCGAGACGGTCGCCGACGCGCTCGCCCTGCCGTACCTGCCCGACGTGCTGCGCCGGCTGGTCGCCGAGGACGTCGCGCCCAGCTTCACCCCACCCGACGGCATCCGGGTGGTCGACTACGGCGAGCAGGTGCTGGCCCGGTTCGCCGACCCGGCGATCCGGCACCGCACCCTCCAGGTGGCGATGGACGGCTCGCAGAAGCTGCCGCAGCGGGTCCTGCACACCATCGCCGACCTGCGCGCCGCCGGCCGGCCCGCGCGATGGGCCGCGCTGGTGGTCGCGGCCTGGCTGCGCTTCGCCCAGGGCACCGCCGACGACGGCTCGCCGCTGCCGTTGCCGGATCCGCTCGCCGACCGGATCCGCGCGGCGCTGTCCGCCGCCCGGCCCACCCCGGCCGGCGCGGTGGACGCGGTCTTCGCCCTGCGCGAGATCTTCCCCGCCGAGGTGGCCGAGGACGCCGAGGTCCGCGCCGACGTGGTGGACTGGCTGACCGCCCTGCACCGGCACGGGGTGCCGGCGACCCTGGCCGGTGCGCGGTGACCGGGCCGGGCGCACCGGCGTCGCCGACCACCGGCCGGCCCGGGGCGGCAGCCGCCGGCCGGCGCAGGCGGTGGCCGGGCGACCCGCCCCGGGTGGCGCTGGTCGGCGCGAACGGACACGGCCGCTGGCACCGGCGGGCGCTGGCCCCGCTGCACGCGGCCGGCCGGGTACGCCTGGCGGCGCTGGTGGACCTGCGTCCGGTGGAGGACGAGCCGGCCGCTCCGGTGCCGCCGGAGACCACCGTCCACACCGACCACCGGGAGATGCTCGCCGCCGTACGGCCGGACGTGGTGATCGTCTGCACCCCGCCGCACACCCACCTGCCGGTCGCCCTGGACGCGCTCGCCGCCGGGGCGGACCTGCTGCTCGAGAAGCCGCCGGTGCTGTCGACGGCCGAGCACGACGAGCTGGCCGCCGCGCTGGCCGCCGCCGGGCGCGCCTGCCAGGTGGGCTTCCAGGCGCTCGGCTCGGCCGCGCTGACCGAGCTGACCGCGGCGGTGACCGCCGGCCGGCTCGGCACGGTCACCGGCATCGCCACGGTCGCCGCCTGGCGGCGCACCGACGCGTACTACGCGCGGGCGCCGTGGGCGGGGCGGCGGACGCTGCACGGCCGGCCGGTGCTGGACGGGGCGCTGGCCAACCCGCTGGCGCACGCGGTGATGCAGTGCCTGGCGATCGCCGAGGCGGTGGCCGGTGAACCGGTGCGGCCGGCCGGCATCGAGATGGAGCGCTACCGGGTCCGTCCGATCGAGGTGGACGACACCGCCGTGCTCCGGCTCCGGCCGCGCGTGGGGCCGCCGGTGCTGGCCGCGGTCACCCTGGCCGGTGAGGACTTCATCGCCGGCGAGGTGGTGGTGACCGGCGACGCCGGGCGGGCCGTGCTGGAGTACCCGACCGACCGGCTGCTGCTGCCCGGCGACGCCGGGCCGCGTGAGGTGCCGGGACGACGGAGCCTGCTGGAGAACCTGCTGGACCACCGGGCCGACCCGGCCGGTGTGCCGTTGATCGTCCCGCTGGCCCGGACCGCGGCCTTCACCGCCGTGCTGGACGCGCTCCGGTCGGCACCCGCACCACGGCTGCTCGACGCCGACCTGGTCGAGCAGGACGGCACCGGCCCGGAGCGGGTGCTGCGCCTGCGCGGCGTCAACGACGTGCTGCGCCGCGCCGCCGAGCGGGGGGCGCTGCCCTCGGAACTCGGGGTGCCGTGGGCGGTGCCGCCGTACCGGATCGGACCGACCGAATAGGAGGCCGCAACTCTCGACAAATCCCGCCCGTCACCGTATCGGACAACTGCCCACAATCCCCGGCCGATCCCGGCCGGACGATGCCGGATGAGCGAGACAACTGCAACATTCCTGCATATCTTTAATATTGACCCAGATAAACCGCTATTCCTATCGGTCGTTATGAATACCAATTCCCGACGGACGAATGGACGATCGATGCGGAGCTTCGCAACCGGTGCGGCGCTGGCCGCGCTGATCCTCGTGGCGGCCCCGCCACCGGCCCCGGCCGCCGCCGCGGCCGACGGGCCGCTCTCCCGGGCCGCCCGCCAGCTCGGCCGGCAGACCCTGCCGGCGAACGACGGCTGAGCCGCCGCCGGGCCCGGCACCACCGGCGGCGCGACGGCCGCCGCCGACCAGGTCAGCGTGGTCTCCAGCCGGGCCGAACTGGTCGCCGCGTTGGGCGGGGACAACGCCACCAACGCCGGCAACGCCACCCCGAAGATCGTGTACGTGGACGGCACCGTCGACGGGTTCGAGGGCCCGGACGGGCACCCGCTCGACTGCGCCGACCTGGCCGACCCCGGATACTCCCTCGACGCCTACCTGGCCGCGTACGACCCGGCGGTGTGGGGGCGGGTGGCGCCGACCGGCCCGCTGGAGGCGGCGCGGGTGCGGTCGGTGGCCAACCAGACCCGGCAGACCCAGATCAACGTCGGGCCGAACACCACCATCGTCGGCCTGCGCGGCGCCCGGCTGACCGGGCTGACCCTGATGATCGACCGCGCGCCGAACGTGATCGTGCGCAACCTGACCTTCGACGACGCCCGGGACTGCTTCCCGGCCTGGTCGCCGACCGACGGCGAGGCCGGCAACTGGAACTCCCAGTACGACCAGATCTCGGTGCGCCGCAGCGAGCACGTCTGGATCGACCACAACACCTTCACCGACGGCGGCAACCCGGACAGCGCGCAGCCGAGCTACTTCGGCCGGCCGTACCAGGTGCACGACGGCTCGCTGGACGTCACGCACACCGCCAGCCTGGTGACCGCCTCCTACAACCGGTTCGTCGGCCGGGACAAGGTGCTGCTGATCGGCTCGTCCAACACCGTCGGCCCGGACGTCGACCGGCTCAAGGTGACCCTGCACCACAACCTCTTCGACTCCGTGCTGCAGCGGCTGCCCCGGGTGCGCTTCGGCCAGGTCGACGTCTGGAACAACCACTACCGGCTGGCCGGAGCGGGGTTCTCGTACGCGATCGGTGTCGGGGTGCAGTCGGCCGTGCATGTGGAGGACAACTTCTTCAGCCTGGGCGCCGGCGTCGCCGCCGAGGACCTGCTCTACGACTGGGGCGGCACCGCGGTCACCACCCGCGGCAACTGGGTCCGGGCCGGCGACGACCGGGCCCGGCCGGTCGACCTGGTGACCGCGTACAACGCCGCGCACGACCCGGACCTGAGCGCGGACGCCGGCTGGACGCCGACGCTGCGGCGGGGCCCGGCGCTGCCCGCCCCGCTGGTCCCACTGGTGGTGGGCGCCCTCGCCGGCGCCGACCGCCTGCCGCGCTGACCGCCCACCGCCTCGCCGCCGGGGCCGCCCACGACGGTTCGGTCCCGTATCCGTACACCCTGGAGCCCGCGACCGGCGTGCAGGCCACGGTGACCGCTGGCGCCGGCACCGGCCGGGTGAGCGGCTGACCGCACCGATGGGGCGGGACCGGCCGGTGCCGGCCCCGCCCGTCGGGTGACCGACGGCGGGACCGGGTCCGTGGTGAAGATCCGCTATAAGTGACGCATGGACTTCCCCGCGTACCTGGCCACCATGCCGATGCACGCGATCACCGAGATCCACGGCGAACCCGGCCTGCTGGAACGGTTCCGGCTGGAGATCCGAGCGTTCGACGAACCTGCCCGGCAGCGGCTCACCGCCGCTCTCGAACTCGCCGCCGACCTGCACCGCGACGACCGGCGGGTGCGCGAGCCGTACCTCAACCACCTGCTGCGGGTGGCGATCCGGCTGATGCACCACTACCAGGTACGCGACGTCGACGTGATCGTCGCCGGGCTGCTGCACGACGCGGTCGAGGACCACCCCGCCGAACTGGCCGGCGATCCCGCCGCCGCCGACCCGACGGCGGCGGCGCTGGCGACCCTCGCCGACCGGTTCGGCCCGCGGGTCGCCCGCCTGGTCGCGGCGGTCACCAATCCGACGTACGACCCGGGGCGCGACAAGCACGCGCAGTACCGCGAGCACGTGGCGGCCAGCCTGGAGCACGAGCCCTGGGCCCGGGTCATCAAGGTCTCCGACTTCACCGACAACGGGGTGGGCGTGATCCACACCGTCGGCCCGAAGGTGGTGTCCTCGGCGACGAAGTACCGGCCGCTGGTGCCGGTCTTCCGCGACCTCGTCACCCGCCCGGACACCCCGCTGTCGGCCCCGGTCAAGCAGCACATCCTCGACCAACTCGATCTCGCCGAGGAGCGGTTCAGCGCGATCCTGGACCAGCCCGCCTGACCGCACCCCCTGCCGTGGCCCGGGCGGCGACGCAGCGGCGGCGATCGGCGGCGGAGCCGCGCACTTTCGGCCCTGGAGCGGAGGCGTTCCGCCGGTCAGGGACCGGACGGCAGGTGCCGCAGGTGCTGCTCGACGGCGGCCGTGGTCCGCACCGTGTCGCCGGTGGCGAGCAGGTCGAGCAGCGCGCCGCGGAGGACCGCGAGCAGCAGGGTGCGTTCGTCTCCCGTCGCGTGGCCGCGCCGGGTCGCCGGTCCGTCGGCCTTGGCCAGGACGTCGAGCCAGTCCTCGACGGTCTGCCGGGCGAACCCGGCCCAGGGACCGTCGGGGTCGGCCAGCGAGCGGGCGTAGGCCTCGGCCCAGAGGGTGAGCAGGCGTCGATGCCGTGGCGAGCTCAACCACGCCCAGAGCCGCCGGCCGGCCTCGGCCAGGCCGACCGGCTCGCCGGGGGTGGCGTCGCGGAGCTGCGCCAACATCGCCAACTCGTCCGCGCGTGCCCGCGCCAGGAGGGCCCGGACCAGGCCCTCCTTGTTGCCGAACAGGAACATCAGCACCCGGGGGCTCGACCCGATCGCGGTCGCCAGCGGACGCAGCGACATCTCCGCCAGGCCGTGTTCGAGCACGTACCGGTACGCCAGTTCGGTCAACTCGAGTCGACGGGGGGAGGGCGATGGCTCAACGGCGCTCACGCTGCTACCGTAACCGACTGAAACAGTTGTGTCAGTGGTTCGACGGCCAGCGGAGGGGGCATGGACCGCACGGACGAGCGCACCACGTCGATCAGGCGGCTGGGCGAGCCCGGCGACCTGGGCTGGGTGGTGATGACCCACGGTGAGACGTACGCCGAGCAGTTCGGCTGGGACACCGACTTCGAGGCGCTGGTGGCGCGGATCGTGGCCGACTACGCCGCCGCCCGCGACCCCGCCCGGAACGCGGCCTGGATCGCCGAGGTCGACGGCGAGCGGGCCGGATGCGTGTTCTGCGTCGCCGGGGACGCCGAGACCGCCAAGCTGCGCATCCTGCTGGTCGACCCGGCCGCCCGCGGCCTCGGTCTCGGCCGACGACTGGTGGACGAGTGCGTGCGCTTCGCCCGCGCCGCCGGCTACCGGCGGCTCAGCCTGTGGACCAACGACGTGCTGACCTCGGCTCGCCGGATCTACCAGGCCGCCGGCTTCGAACTCGTGGCGGAGGCCCGCCACCACAGCTTCGGACACGACCTGACCGGGCAGACCTGGAGCCTAAAGCTCCGGTCCGAGGTTGCGATGGATGTTCCTCCGCCGAGCTGAGGTCAGTGACCCTGGTACAGGCTCTCGACGTCATCCGCGAAGTGCGCCTGCACCACCTCACGCTTGATCTTCAGCGTGGGAGTGATCTCGTCGTCGGCCTCGGTGAGGTCCCGCGGCAGCACCCGGAAGGTCTTCACCTGCTCCGCCCGGGACACCGTGGCGTTGGCCCGGTCGATGGCGGTCTGGATCTCGCCACGCAGCTCCAGGCTGTCGCGCAGTTCGGCGACGGGCAGGTCGGGCAGCCCCTGGGTGGCGCGCCACCGCGACCAGGCGTGCTCGTCGGCCGTCACCAGCGCGGCGACGTACGGACGGCGGTCGCCGACGAGCATGACCTGGCTGATCAGGGGATGCTCGCGGATCTGCTCCTCGATCGGCGCCGGGGCGAGGTTCTTCCCGGCCGCCGTCACCATGATCTCCTTCTTCCGGCCGGTGATCCGCAGGTAGCCGTCCTCGTCGAGGCTGCCCAGGTCGCCGGTCCGCAACCACCCGTCGCTGGTGAACGTCTCCCGGGTGGCGTCGGGGTTGTTCCAGTAGCCGGGGAAGACCATCGGGCCGTGCGCGAGAATCTCGCCGTCCGGGTCGATCCGGAGCCGCGCGCCGGGCACCGGGCGGCCGGCGGTGCCGATCCGCATGGCCGAGGGCGGGTTGACGGTCAGCGCCGGCGAGGTCTCGGTCAGCCCGTAGCCCTCCAGCAGGGCCATCCCGGCACCGCGGAAGAAGTGCCCGAGCCGGTCCGCGAGCGGGGCGCCGCCGACGATGGCCATCCGGCACCGTCCGCCGAGGGCGGCGCGCAGCTTCCGGTACGCCACGACGTCGAAGACCGCATGCGTCAGGCGCAGCAGCAGCCCCGGCCCGCGCGGGGTGTCCAGGGCGTGGCTGTAGCGGACCGCCACCCAGTCGGCCGCGGCGAACAACCGCCCCCGGTTCGCCTCGTCGGCCTTCTGCCGGGCCCGGTTGTACACCTTCTCGAACATCCGTGGCACGGCCAGGATGAACGTCGGGCGGAACGTCCGCAGCTGGTCGAGGACGCCGCCCATTTCGGCGCTGTGCACCATGGTCGCGCGGCTGTGCACCATGCCGACCTGGATCAGCCGGGCGAACGAGTGCGCCAACGGCAGGAACAACACCGTCGAGGCGTCGGGGTGCAGCAGGTCGCGCAGCACTTCGGTGGCGCCGTCGAGGTCACAGTGGATGTTGCGGTGGGTCAGCGCGCAGCCCTTCGGCCGTCCGGTGGTGCCGCTGGTGTACACGATGGTCGCGACATCTCCGCCGGTCACCGCGGCGCGACGGGCGTCGACGCGGGCGTCGTCCACCTCGCGGCCCTGCCCGGCCAGGGCGATGAGGTCGCCGCCCTCGATCTGCCACACCGTGCCCAGGGCCGGCAGGTCACCGCGGACGCCGGCGAGGATCGCGGCGTGCTCGGCGGTCTCCAGCACGCAGCCGACCGCACCCGAGTCGGCCAGGATCCAGCTCAGCTGCTCGGCGCTGGAGGTGTCGTAGACCGGAACCGTGACCGCGCCGATCGACCAGAGGGCGTAGTCGACGAGCGTCCACTCGTATCGGGTGCGGCTCATCAGGCCCACCCGGTCGCCGTGGCCGATGCCGGCGGCGAGAAAGCCGCGGGCGAGGGCGAGCACGTCGTCGCGGAACTGGCGGCAGGTCACCGGCTGCGGGCCGGCGCGCAGTGAACGGGGCCCCGGCCAGGACCGGGGAACCGGGTCCGGGCGCAGGAACTGCAAAGCGTCCGGAGCGGCGCGGGCGTTCTCCCACACCATGTCGGCCAGGCCCGCCATCCGGGCCTCGGCGGTCACGGGTTCGACCGACACCTCCTGCACGTCCACTCCCCCGTTCATCCGTCGTCGGCACGCGGGGCCCGCCGGGTTGGCTCCGCGGCCATCATGGCGCGGCCGGCGGCGCGGGCGGCGGTGAACGGCGGAAAGAGCAACGTCATGGCCGGCGTTCTCGTACCGGGACGCAGCGGGTGGGACGATTGTCGGCTTCACCGGCGCGGAATCGGGTGGCCACTTCGTCACTCGTAGGAAATCTGCACATACGCCAAGAAACTTGAAGGTTTCCGTTGCATTCCCACCCACCCGCCGGAAAGGATCGACGGAACCCAGCGGTGGTCCGCTCCCCCGGGCATCACCTGATCCGACCCGCGCCCGGCGGCGGTGTGGACCCGCGAAAGGAGCACGCGTGCAGATCCACACGACACTCCGACCTCGGAAGGCGCTGGCCGCCGTCGCGGTAACGGCGCTGGCCGGTTCGATCCTCGCCGCCCCACCCGTCTCCGCCGCCCCGGAGGGACCCGGCCAGGGCACCTGCCGGACCGCCGACGACCCGTCGTGGTCCGGCTGGAGCAACCACGAACAGGTCGGCCAGCAACTGGCGCAGATCGAACGGACCAGCGGCGGGCGGGTCGACGTCCAGGTGGTCGGACACTCACCGCAGGGCCGGGAACTGTGGGCGGCCCGGGTGGGCACCGGCGACAGGGTGCTGCTGGTCACCAGCGCCATCCACGGCAACGAGCGCACCGGCACCGAGGCGTTGCTCGGGATCCTCAAGCAGCTCGGCAGCAGCGGCGACGCGCACACCCGCAGCGTCCTGAACGAGATCACCTTCGTGGCGATGCCGATGGTCAACCCCGACGGCGGAGAACTCAACCGGCGGATGAACGTGCGGTCCTGGGACGAGACCGTGGCCGACTTCCCGCAACTGGCCGGCGCCCCGCGCGCCTGGTACCACCGGCTCAGCGGGGACGGCATCGACCTGCCCGGCTACGACCTGAACCGGGACTTCAACCCCGACCTCGACTACCAGCCGCGGGCCGCCGACCTGCCCGGCCGGGAGACCGACGCGGGCTTCTTCCTCTCCCCCGAGTCGCGCGCCATCCGGGACGTGTACGTCGGGCTGCGCGCGGAGAAGGGCGCCGTCGACGCGTACGTCGACCTGCACCACATGGGCCCGTGCGACCGGCTCACCGGCGGCGAGCAGGACGGCAAGCTGATCTCCGTCTCACTCGACTACCCGCCGCTCGGCGTCAACGACGGCGCCGCCTACCGGGCGGCCTGGCCGGCCCTGGACCAGGACAAGTCCCGCCGGTACGCGCTCACCGTCGCCAACGGCATCAAGGCGCACTACGGCAGCCAGTCCCCGCTGGCCGCCGTGGGCCGGTACTTCCACCCCGACGCCCGGGAGTACGCGGGCCAGGGCCGGTCCGCGCTCGCCCTCAACGGCACCGGGACGGTGCTGTTCGAGGTGCGCGGACAGCAGGACGACCTGGGTCAGAAGCTGCACGGCATGCTCGTGGAGAGCGTGCGCACCGGGGTGGAGTCGCTGATCAGCGGCCTGGCCGACGGCACGGTGGACCGCGTCGACGGGGACGACTTCTTCGACCTGCCCGACTACGGCTGGGACACCGCCGCCGACTGACGATCGACCGACCGGCGGCCGCGGGAGTCATCGCTCCCGCGGCCGCCGTCCGCGTCAGGCGGGGATGGCGTCGACCAGCTTGCGCAGCAGCGCCTCGTTGGCGGCGGCGTCGTCGCTGAAGCTGCTGATCTGCACCGTGTAGCTGCCCGCCTCGCTGATCACCACGGCCTCGGCCTCGGTTCCCCCGGCGGCGAGGTACCCCTGGTCCCCCTTGTCCACTCCGGACACCCGCTCGAACCGCTTTCCGGCCTGCTCCCTGCTGTAGTCGAAGGTCGTCTGACCCGCCAGCTCGGAGGCGAGGGTGACGGTCAGGATGGCGACGCCGTTGCCGTCGCGGAACAGGCAGTTGCCGTCGGCGTGCATCGTCCGCCCGACGATCTCCGAAGCCCGCTCGGGGGTGAACGGGCAGGACGGGCGCGCGACGGCCGCCGCGTCGCCGTCGAGGACGCTGTCGTCGCTGCCGCCCTCGGCGTCCGCCGCCGACCCGGGCGACGCCTCCGGCTCGTCCGGGCCACCGCACCCGGTCAGGGCCAGCACAACCGACAACGCCGCTGGCGCAATCCACCGCCGCATGACCATCCCTCGCTTCCGTCAGCCACTGGAGCGGCCGGCCGGGACCCCGCATCGCCGAGCCGGATCGGCCCGGCACGCCCCGTCGGCCCGCCGCCACCGCCTCCCCGGGCGGCTCGGCACGCTCGACGCTAGTTGCCGGCGGGCGTCGACGAATCGGGGAAATCCCTATCTACTGACCGGCCGGAACCAGCCGGAGCCAGGGCATCGGGCCGGCGGCCGGTCGCGTGTCACCGGCCCGGTGTCGCGGTGCGCCCCGGCCGGCCAGGATCGTTCTCCGCGATCTCTTCGCGATTGCGAAAAGGACTCGGGCGATTTCTGCCGTCGTCATGGTTATTGCTTCCGGGTTAACGAAGTATGACGATTGATCAGGGGGGCCCTTCCCATAAGGAGGTTCTTCATGACCGAAGTAACTGAGGCCCCGGACGTCCGCACCTATGAACTGGGGAAGAGCCGTCCTCCGCTCGCCGTGGCAGACCTGCCCGAGCCGGAAGAGGTGTTCGGCGTTCGCAAGCTCGGGCTCCCGCAGCTGGTCAAGTACGCGCTGGGCCCGAGCCTGATCGCGCTCGGCATCTCCATCGGCAGCGGGGAGTGGCTGCTCGGCCCGCAGGCGGTGGGCCAGTTCGGTTTCGTCGGGGTCGGCTGGGTGATCCTCGTGTCGGCCGTGCTGCAGACGTTCTACAACGTCGAGTCGTCCCGGTACGTGATGGCCACCGGCGAGGCGCCCGTCGTCGGTTGGGGACGGGTGCCCCCCGGCTACCTGCTGTGGGTGCCGCTGTCGGTGTTCCTGGTCATCTTCGCGTTCATCGCCGGCGGCTGGGCCGCGTCCGCCGGTCAGGGCCTGTACGCGCTGGTCCACGGCGCGGTGCCGCCGGCCGGGGCCGAGGAGCCGAGGCTCTGGGCGATCGGCCTGCTGCTGCTGGTCTTCGGCATCACCGCGGCGGCCAGACGGATCAGCCGGACGCTGGAGCTGGCCAACTGGCTGATGGTCGGGACGATCCTGGTCGCGCTGCTGTTCGTCACCCTGCTCGTGGTGCCGGGGAGCCTGTGGTGGGAGGGCATCCGCGGGTTCTTCACCCCCGCCGCGCCGCCGGCCGGCATCACCGCGACCCAGTTGGGCGGGCTGGCCGGCTTCACCGCGCTGGCCTCCGGTCTGAACTGGTACGTGATGGGCCACTACCGGGACAAGGGCTACGGCATGGGCTACCGCACCGGCTACATCTCCGGGCTGCGCGGCGATCGGCGGGAGTTGCTGGCCAGCGGCGTCACCTTCCCCGACGACGCCGCCAACGCCGCCCGGTGGAAGCGGTGGTACCGGCTGCTGCTCACCGACATGTGGGGCATCTTCTTCGTCGGCGCCATGCTGGGCATGCTGCTGCCCACGATCCTGATGGCGCAGGCGGTGGAGCTGTCCGGTGAGACGCCGACCACCGCCACGGTGCCCACCTTCGTGGCCACCGCACTCGAGCCCGAGTACGGCCGGGTGATGTTCTACGGCATGCTGGCGATCGGCGTGCTCATCCTGTTCAGCACCCAACTCGGCATCTTCGAGGCGATGGTCCGGGTGACCACCGACGCCGCCCACGCCACGAGTCCGCGGCTGCGCCGCCTGCTGGAGGGCGACCCGCGCCGGTTCTACTACCCGTTCATGCTCATGCTGCTGGTGATCATCGCGGTCGTCCTGCACCTCGCGCTGCCCGTCAGCCTGGTCCAGTGGTCGGCGAACATGTCCAATCTGGGCGCACTGATCTTCCCGTTCATGTTGATCTACCTGAACAGCAGACTGCCCCGCGCGGCGCGCCCCCGGGCGTGGCACTACGCACTGCTCATCATCAATGTCATTTTCTTCGGCTTCTTCTTCGTCAACTTCATCGCCGACTTCGTGGGTGACCCGCTGGTCACGTTCTGACCGCCGTTCGCCGGTGGCCCCTCCGGTCGCGCCAGCGGCCGGCGGGGCCACCTTCGTCACGGCAGCAGGTCGGTGACCGGTCGGGCGCGGATCGACGCGTCGAGCACCTGGGCGGTGTGGGCGAGGGCGACGGTGCCGCCGAGCCGCGCGACCGCGGCGGCGACCTGCAGGAGGCAGCCGGGGTTGGCGGTGACGAGCAGGTCGGCGCCGGTCGCCAGGACGGCGCGGGCCTTGCGTTCGCCGAGTTGCGCCGCCGGCTCCGGGTTGAGCACGTTCCAGACACCGGCCGATCCGCAGCAGATCTCCGGGTCGGCGATCTCCCGCAGCTCCAGCCCGGGTATCCCGCGCAGCAGGGCACGGGGCTGGGCCCGCACCCCCTGGGCGTGCGCCAGGTGGCAGGCGTCGTGGTAGGCGACGGTCACCGGCAGCGGGTGCCGCCGGGCGACCGGCCCCAGCTCGACGAGCACCTCGGAGAGGTCGCGGACCTTCGCGGCGAACGCCGCCGCCCGCTCGGCGTACGCCGGGTCGTCCCGGAGCAGTTCGCCGTACTCCTTCAACGACGACCCGCACCCCGCCGCGTTGACCACGAAGTAGTCGATGCCGGCGGCGGCGAAGACGTCGACCATCGCCCGGGCGAAGCGCCGCGCCTCCTCGGCCCGTCCGTTGTGGACGCTCAACGCGCCGCAACAGCCCTGCCGGTCCGGGACCACGACCACCTCGCACCCCTCGGCGGCGAGCACCCGGGCGGTGGCCGCGTTCACCTCGGGGAAGAAGGCCCGCTGCACGCAGCCGGTGAGCATGCCGACGGTGGCCCGCCGCGCGCCGTTCGCCGGCACCCGGGTCGGGATCCGGGCCGGCCGTCCCAGCGCGGGTGCCAGTGATTCGAGGGTGGCGAGCGTCGGCGCCAGGCGCCCCAGCAGCCCGGTCCGGCGCACCAGCCGCCGCAGGCCGCTGGCCTGGTACGCCCGCAACGGTCCGCGCAGCAGGCGCAGCCGCTGCGGGTACGGGAACACCCGGAAGACGGCGGCCCGGAGCAGCCGCTCCCGGCGGGTCCGGGGGTGCCGGTGTTCCACCTGCTGCCGGGTGTCCTCGATCAGCCGGTCGTAGCGGACGCCGGACGGGCACGCGGTCACACAGGCCATGCAGCCCAGGCACCGGTCGAAGTGGCGCACCATCGACGCGCTCAGCGGCTCGCCGTCGAGCCCTTCCTTCATCAGGTAGATCCGCCCGCGCGGCGAATCCATCTCCTCCCCCCACAGCACGTACGTGGGGCAGGTGGGCAGGCAGAAGCCGCAGTGCACGCAGTCGTCGATCAGGTCTCGGCTCGGCGGGTGGTGGTCGTCGAAGGCCGGCGCGCCGGGCGACCCGGCGACCGGTCCCAGCACGTCCGGCGGAGTGCTGCCCGCCCGGCTGCCCTTCGGCCGGGCGACGCCGCGCTGGGCCGGAAGGTCACTGGCCATGTCAGATCCCTCCGACGAAGCGGCCGGGCGCGAGGCGCCCGTCCGGGTCGAACTGCGCCTTGACCCGGTGCATCAACTCGAGCCCGTCGACCGGTCCCCACAGGTCGACCCGCTCCCGCACCGCGGCCGGCGCGGTCAGCACGACGGCGTGCCCGCCGACCGCCGCCGTCGCGGCGCGCAGGTCCGCGACGACCCGGGCCACCGCCTCAGGCGGCGCGGCGCCGGTCACGCCGCCGTAGAGCACGCCGGTGCCCACGGACCCGCGGACGGCCAGCGGCAGCCGGTGTCGCCGGTGCGCGTCGCGGGCCGCCGCGAGCAGTCGCGGGACGCCGGAGAGCGCGGCGGTGAGTTTCAGGCCGACATCACCCGTCCGCCACGGGTAGGCCGACCACCACGGCGGCGGGTCGTCGGTGGCCGTCCCGCCGTCGAGCAGCCGCCGGGTCGTGGCGACCCGCTCGGCGACCCCCTCCGGTGTGCCCTCCAACAGCACGGCGACCTCCAGCGCGCCGTCGGGCGTCGCGTCGACCTCCAGGGCGCTCGGCACCACCTGCGCGGTGAGCACGGCGGCGGCGAGGCGGCCCGCCTCGGCATCGTCCGCGGCGCGGCGGCGCAGCCAGGCACGGGCGGCGGGGACCGGATGCAGCCGGAACGCGCACTCGGTGATCAGGCCGAGGGTGCCGTACGAGCCGGTGAGGAGCTTGCCGAGGTCGTAGCCGGCGACGTTCTTCACCACCTTGCCGCCGGCGCGGGCCACCACCCCGTCGGGGCGCACCATGGTGACGCCGATCAGCAGGTCACGGACGGTGCCGTAGCGCATCCGGCGCGGCCCGCTGGTGTTCGTCGCGACGACGCCGCCGACGGTCGCCGCGCCCCCGCCGGGTGGCAGCGGCGCGTCCAGAGCCAACTGCTGGCCGGCGGGGGCCAGTTTGGCCCGCAGTTCCGTCAGCGGGGTGCCGGCCCGGACGACGACGATGAGGTCCCCGGCCGCGTGCTCCACCACGCCGCTGAGCCGGCGGGTGCTGACCAGCAGGTCCAGCCGGCGCGGCGGGTTGGCCCAGTCCTGCTTGGTGCGGCCGCCCTCGGCCACCACGGCGAGGTCCCGGGCGGCGGCGGCCCGCAGCAGCGCGGCCACCTCCTCGGTGGAGCCGGGCGCGGCGACGTGGCGGGGTGGTACGCCGGCCACGGCGTCGGCCGGGCCGGCCGGGCGGACGGCGTCGCGACCGCCGGCCGCCGCACGCAGGGCAGCCAGGACGTCGTCGGGCATCAGAACACCTCCGCCAGACCGGCCTGCTGCAACGGGTGGACGCCGCGGCGGCGGCCGGGCACCTCGCCGCAGAGCCGTGGCGTCGGAAAGACCTTGCCCGGGTTGGCCAGCCCGCGCGGGTCGAAGGCGCACCGGAGGAGCTGCATCGTGTCGAGGTCGTCGTCGGTGTACATGCGCGGCATGAACTTCGCCTTGTCCATGCCGACGCCGTGCTCACCCGTGATCGAACCGCCGTGCTCGATGCAGAGGTCGAGGATGGCGCCGGAGACCTCCTCCGCCTGTTCGGCCTGGCCGTCGACGCTGTCGTCGAAGAGGACCAGCGGGTGCAGGTTGCCGTCGCCGGCGTGGAAGACGTTGGCCACCCGGACGCCGCGCTGCGCGGAGATCTCCGCGATGCGGCGCAGCACCTCGGGCAGCGCGGTGCGCGGGATGACCCCGTCCTGGACGATGTAGTCCGGGCTGATCCGGCCGACCGCGGCGAACGCCGACTTGCGGCCCTTCCAGATCAGCGCCCGCTCGGCGTCGTCGGCGGCGACCCGGATCTCGGTGGCGCCGTTGTCGCGGCAGAGCCGCTCGACGTCGGCGAACTGGGCGTCGACCTCGGCGGCCGGGCCGTCCAGCTCGACGATCAGCACGGCTCCGGCGCCGGCGGGATAGCCGCAGCGCACGGCCGCCTCGGCGGCGGAGATGGCGAGCGCGTCCATCATCTCGATCGCCGCCGGCACCACCCCGGCCGCGATCACGGCCGAGGTCGCCGCCCCCGCCTCGTCGGTGGAGGGAAAGGCGGCGAGCAGCGTACGGACCGACTCGGGCAGCCGGACCAGCCGCACGGTCACCTCGGTGGCGATGCCGAGCGTCCCCTCGGAGCCGACGAAGGCGCCGAGCAGGTCGTAGCCGGGGGTGTCCGGGGCCCGGCCGCCGAGGCGCACCAGGTCCCCGTCCGGGGTGACCACCTCCAGGCCGGTGACGTGGTTGGTGGTGAAGCCGTACTTCAGGCAGTGCGCGCCGCCGGAGTTCTCCGCCACGTTCCCGCCGATGGAGCAGACCTGCTGGCTCGACGGGTCCGGGGCGTAGTAGTAGCCGTGCGGGGCGGCCGCCCGGGTGACCTGGAGGTTGATCACGCCGGGCTCGACCACGGCCCGCTCGTCGGCCGGGGCGACCTGCCGGATCGCCCGCATCTGCGAGGTGACGATGAGCACCCCGTCGGCGTGCGGCAGCGCCCCGCCGGACAGGCCGGTGCCGGAGCCGCGGGCGACGAACGGCACCCCGGCGTCCACGCAGGCCCGCACCGTTGCCGCGCACCCGGCGGCGGTACGCGGCAGGGCGACCAGGGCGGGCACCACCTTGTACTGGGCGAGCCCGTCGCACTCGTAGGTGCGCAGCTCCTGCCGGTCGCTGATCACCTGCGCGTCGCCGAGCACCGCCCGCAGCGCGGCGGCGAGGGCGCTGATGTCCGTCGTGGTCATCGCCGACCTCCCGTCGCGGCCGTAGGGGTCAGGGCATCCGCTCGTACGCGGGCAGGGTCAGGAAGTCCACGAATTCGTCGGCCACGGCGACCGCCATGAACAGCGCCCGGGCCTCGGCGTAGTCGGCCGGGCCACCCGGCAGGTTCGCCAGTTCCTCGTCGGCGAGCCGCTCGACGAGGTCCCGGTCGACCTGCTCGCCGGTGTCGTCGAGGGTGACGTCGTTGTGCAGCCACTGCCACACCTGCGACCGGGAGATCTCGGCCGTCGCGGCGTCCTCCATCAGGTTGAAGATGGCCACCGCCCCGGTGCCGCGCAGCCAGCTCGCGAGGTACTGGATGCCGACGCTGATGTCGTTGCGCAGCCCCGTCTCGGTGCGCTGCCCCGGGGTGCTCCGCACGTCCAGCAGCTGCGCCGCGGTGACCCGTACGTCGTCGCGGGTGCGGTCGAGCTGGTGCGGCCGGTCGCCGAGCACGCCGTCGAACACCTCGCGGCAGACCGGCACCAGGTCGGGGTGGGCCACCCAGGACCCGTCGAAGCCGTCGCCCGCCTCACGGGTCTTGTCGTCGCGGACCTTCGCCAGCGCCGTCTCGTTCACCTGCGGGTCCCGCCGGCTGGGAATGAACGCCGCCATGCCACCGATCGCGTGCGCACCTCGCCGGTGGCAGGTACGCACCAGCAGCTCGGTGTACGCGCGCATGAACGGCGCGGTCATCGTCACCGCGTTCCGGTCGGGCAGCAGGAAGTCCCGGCCCCGGGTGCGGAACTTCTTGATCACGCTGAACATGAAGTCCCACCGCCCCGCGTTGAGGCCGGCGGAGTGCTCGCGCAGCTCGTAGAGGATCTCCTCCATCTCGAACGCCGCCGGGTAGGTCTCGATGAGCACGGTCGCGCGGATGGTGCCGCGCGGGATGCCCAGCCGCTCCTGGGCGAACAGGAACACGTCGTTCCAGAGCCGCGCCTCCAGGTGGCTCTCCAGCTTCGGCAGGTAGAAGTACGGTCCGGAACCGCGCTCGAGCTGCCGGGCGGCGCAGTGGAAGAGGTACAGCCCGGCGTCGACCAGGCTGCCCGAGGTGCGCTCGCCGTCGACCAGGAGGTGCTTCTCAGTCAGATGCCAGCCGCGGGGCCGGAACACGATGGTCGCCAACTCGCCGTCGTGCAGCGCGTACCGCCGGCCGTCCGGGGCGGTGAACGAGAGCTTCCGGTCGATAGCGCCGCGCAGGTTGAGCTGGCCGTCGATCACGTTCTCCCACAGTGGCGTGTTAGCGTCCTCGTGGTCGGCGAGCCAGACCTTCGCGCCCGAGTTCAAAGCGTTGATCGTCATCTTCGCGTCGGTCGGTCCGGTGATCTCCACCCGGCGGTCGACGAGCCCGGGCGCGGGCGGGGCCACCCGCCACTCGCCGTCCCGGACGTGCTTCGTCCCGGGCAGGAAGTCCAGCAGCTCACCGGCGGCCAGCGCGGCCTCGCGTTCGGCCCGCCGGGCGAGCAGCTCCCGCCGTCGGGCGTCGAAACAGCGGTGCAGGTCGCCGAGGAAGGCGAGCGCCTCCGGGGTGAGGATCTCCTGGAACCGGTCGTGCCGGGGGCCGGCCAGCTCCACGCCGTCGGGCATGCCCATGACGCGCTCCTCACCGTCGAGGGAAGATGCAGTCGGATCGATCCACGGGATGCTGCTGCCGACTCTAGTGCTGAGGTCGACGGACCGCGAGTGGCGGAACGCTCTGCTCCCTCCAACGCGTCACCGGCCCGCGAGAGGTGCCGGGGTGGTCGGGCCGCTCGGGGTGAGCCTCGGCCCAGTCGCGGCCGCGCCGAGCAGATCGGCCTGGACAGGCGTAGGCTGGGGTTGTCCCGCCTCCGCCGTCGACGCATCGGGACGCGCTCCCCACCACCCACCGGCCCGGGAGCGTTGATCACCGTCGACGCAGGTCGGATTCGTTCCGCCCCGTGGCGCTCGCACGGCGCGATTCCGCGCACGACCCCACCGCTACGCCGCGGCCACGGCGACAGGGACCCGACATGACGTCACGAACCGACACCCTCGCTCCCCCGTCGACGCCGCGCCTGCGGCTCGAACCGACCCGGTCGCCGCGCACGCTGCTCGACGGCGGCTGGTGGCCCCGCTCGACCGATCCGCTCGCGGAGCTGCCCGGCCTCGTCCTCGCCATCGATCTGCTGCACGGGCCGATCACCCGGCTGGTCCTCCACGCCGGGACCTGGGACGGCAGTCCGCACCGCCTCGGGGTTGGCGACAGGGTGCTGCGGTTGGGCTACTTCACCAGTCAGCCCGCCAGCCTGCTGACCGCGATCTGCCGCAACGACGACCGGGTCGACCTGTTGGTCGTCCCGCCGGAGACCACTGCCCAGTTGGCCGAGGCGGCGCTGGCGCTCGCCGCCACCGCCGGCAACCTGATCCACGCTCCGCAGCTGCTCACCGCCGTTGGCACGCTGTTCGAGGCGCAGGTGGACAGCGCGAGCAGACGCTCCTGGGAGTCGGAGGGCGGCGGTCTCCGCACCACCCATGACCCGCTTGCCACCGTCGCCCACTCCGGAGCCGACGCCAGCCGGGCCGCGAGGTCCGCGCCGGTGGCACCGCCGCCCGCGCCGACCACACCTCGGCCGCGGCAGCAGCGGACCGGCGACCTTCCCACCATCACCAACGAGGTGCAGATCATGACCATCGCCCGACACACGATCATCTCCGCGTTGCGTCGACGCGGCCAGCACACCAGGGCCGACTGGGTCGAGCGGGAACTGCCGGAGCAGGTGGACATCGCCCGGCACGCCGGACTCCTCGCGACCCTGCATCTGGATCCCGCCGAGCTCACCGAGCCGCCTGCCCGGTGACAGTGGCCCCGCTGAGCCACCTACGGCAGTGCTTACTGGTCACGCCGGACACATGCCGCACCGGCTGAGGCATCGGCCGTTCGCCGGACGCGATCGGACCACCGACCCGTTACCCGGGCAGGTGGGCCCTGAGCTGGGCCAGGGAGCGCTTCAGCAGCCGGGACACGTGCATCTGCGACAGCCCGACCTCGGCGGCAATCTGCGACTGGGTCATGTGACGGTAGAACGACATGGCGAGAATCCGGCGCTCACGCAGGGGAAGGGTGGCGAGCAACGGCCGGAGGGTGAGGCGGTCTTCCACGCCCGCGTAGCCGGGGTCGACGCCGCCTATCAGTTTCTCGGTCTCGATGCCGTCGGCTCCGCGGTGGAGCGCGTTCAGCGACGCCAGGCGGTAGGCCTGCGATGCGGCGAGGGCGAACGCCACGTCGTCGATGCTGACGTCCAGGTGCTCGGCGAGTTCCGCGGCGGTCGGGTGGTGGCCCTGCCGCTGGGTGAGGTCCCCCGTGACGGCTCGTACCACGCTGTTCAGCTCCTGGGCGCGGCGCGGGACCCGCATCGCCCAGGTGGTGTCGCGGAAG
Organism: Micromonospora sp. LZ34; assembly: GCF_052981855.1. Classification (NCBI taxonomy): domain Bacteria; kingdom Bacillati; phylum Actinomycetota; class Actinomycetes; order Micromonosporales; family Micromonosporaceae; genus Micromonospora; species Micromonospora sp. LZ34. The sequence continues at coordinate 23,870 of NZ_JBRIQN010000007.1, read as the reverse complement.
TGCCGGCGGAGCGCGCCGAGAATGGTGGGGACGGCGTAGCAGGAGAACGGTACGCCTCGGCTGACGTCGAATCCGTCGACGGCCCGGACCAGCGCGAGGGCCGCGACCTGAGCCAGATCGTCGTACGGCTCTCCGCGCCCGGTGTATCGGCTGGCCAGTCGGCTGGCCATCGGCAGATTGCCCTCGATGATCCGATCCCGCAGCTTCCGACGGTCGGGGTCGTCGCCGGCCAGGGCGGCCTGTCGACGCATCAACTGGTCGGTGGTCATCGGTACGTGACCCGCCGGCAGATGTCGGCGAACGGTGGCCGCTGTCGCGGTGGGGATGACCATTGTTCAACGCCCCTTACGGCTGGTGGCGGCGGAACTGACGGCCACCGGGGGCCCGGGCGACAACGTCACCGTACGCCTCATCGCGCCGATCCGCACGGGCGGACGTCGGCGGCGGGACGTGCGGTGGCGGCCGGGCCGCGCAACCTGATCGGGCACTCAGGCGGACACGGCGGTTGTCGTTTCCGGCGTCAGCTGCTCGGTGCCGTCGACGATCGCCTGAGCCAGGTCGGACAGTCGCCGGTTGCGGCTGCAGGCGCCGCTGCGCATCAGCGCGAACGCCGCACCCACGTCCACCCCGAGGCGCTCGGCGAGCACGCCCTTGGCCTGCTCGATCAGAATCCGGCTGTCGAGTGCGGTCTGCAGCTGCGCGGTGCGGATGTCGCGGCGGTGGATGGCGCGTTGCTGGAGCAGGCCGATGGTGGCCACGTCGGCCAGCGCCTGACCGATGCGGAGCTTGCCTTCATCGAGCGCACCCGGCTGGGTGTCGAAGAGGTTCAGCGCGCCGATCACCTCGGAGCGTAGGCGCATGGGCAGCGCGTGTACCGCGACGAACCCGACCTCGGCCGCGGCGGCGGTGAACCGGGGCCAGCGGCCGGCCGCCGGCAGGTCGATCACCGACACGGGGTGCCCGGTGCGGAAGCAGTCCACGCAGGGGCCCTGGTCGGTCTGTAGTTGGAACAGCTCCAGCAGCCGGGTGCGTTCACAGGAGGCGGCCACCACTTGAAGGTTGCCGTGCTCGTCCGTCAGAAGCAGCCCGGCCGCCGAGACACCCAGCAGTTGGACACACCGTTCGGTGAGCACGTGCAACAGCTCGATCACGTCGAAGTCGTCGACGAGTGTGTCGGCCATCTCCACGAACACGTCGGACAACTGCACTTCGGCCACGTCACTCGCCTCCGGCATACGCTCGTCCCACCTGGATGTGCGGCAGCGACCTGACGTCCACCGGACGGGGAGCAGGCAGAACGGCACTCACCCCTGCACATGAGAGCACGGAGACGATGACATGCGATACCTCAGTGACGTCAACCTACGCGCCGTCCTCAACGTCCTGATCGACCGGGCCGGCGGCACGGTCGAGATCAGCAACGCCGAACTGTACGACGCCATGCTGCCCGACCACAGCCATGGGGAACGGGTACGGATCGAGGAGACGCAGGACGGGCTCCGGCTGTCCGTTGTGCCACGTCAAGAGACGAACGGGTGACGCCAAAGCCGCCAGGTCCCTGTGCCGCGCGTCGCCGAGTCGTACGCCTCGTCGCGAGCGCTGATCTCCAGTTCGCCGCCATACTGACCGCAGAACCTGCGGATTTCGCGCGACCGGTGAGCCCGCCTGGCGACTCGCGCCGAGCATACACGGACGTCGACGACGTCAAGGGCACCGGACTGCGGGGCGATATGTGGTGAATGCCGTTTCCGACGATATGTGCCGCTATTGTTGATGAAGCCGTCCTGCGATGTCCGACTGGCGCCATCTCGCCGTCGGCAACGGCGACCGACTCGTGGACCCGGACCGGAGACCAGGGACGCCGATGACGATCAATCAGGCGGTAGGGCTGACGCGGGAGGGCGGGGGCCCACAGCGAGCGACCCTGCTGGAACTGTTCCTCGATCTGGTGTTCGTGGCCGCACTCGCCGTGACCTCGCGGACCTTGGCGCAGGACCTCGGCTGGGGCGCGATTCTCCAGACCCTGGTGATGCTGATGGCGGTCTGGTGGGTCTGGTCGGTCACGGTGCTGACAACCGACCTCTACCACGCACAGCGGCCTCCCATCTTCGTCATGACGCTCTGGGTCATGCTCGGCACCATCCTGATGGCCAGTTCGCTGCGCGCAGCCTTCTCCGGCCATGGCCTCCTCTTCGCGGGCGCGTACGTGGCGATCCACATCGGTCGTGGCCTGTTCCTCGCCGCTGCGCTGAAGAGTCGCCAGGCGCAACTTCACGCCGGCAGGTTCATCTTCTGGTTCGTCGCGTCCGCGGTACCGTGGCTCGCCGGCAGCCTCGCGGCAGGCACGACGCGGGGCCTGCTGTGGGCGGCTGCGCTGGCCATCGACTACGGGGCAGCCTGGCTTCGTTACCCGACACCACGGCTCGGGCGGGTGCCCGCGTCCCAGTACGCGGTGGCAGCCGACCACCTGGCAGAGCGTTACCAGCAGTTCTTCACCCTCGCGCTCGGCGATCTCATCCTCGTCATCACCCTCACCTACGCCGCGGGCGATGTGACCGGCGCCAGGACGTGGGCTCTTCTGGTCGCGTTCACCGCCACCGTGCTGCTGTGGCAGATCTACGTCCATCGCGCCGGCGCCTTGCTGAAAGCCGCCATCGAGGCCTCCCGGGACCCGGGCCGGTTCGTACGGTCCGCCCCGTACACCCACCTGCTCATGGTGGCCGGCGTGGTCGCCGCCGCCGCCGGTTTCGAGCTCGTCATCGCCCATCCCACCGAGCAGACCACCCCCTGGCTGGCCGCCTACCTCCTCGGCGGACCCGCATTGTTCCTGGCCGGACGGGCCCGGTTCGAATACGAGGTGTTCAGTCGGGTGTCGCCGTCCCGGCTGGTCGGGCTGCTCGTGCTGGTTGTCGCGGCACCCGCGATGGTGCTCGTGCCCGCACTGCTGGCCGGTCTCGCGGGCACCGTCGTACTGGCCGGGATAGCCGTCTCGGACGCCGTCCGTGCCGCTGGAGGCCCACCCGAGGCACCAGCACCGGCCCTGTAGCCGACGTCGTCGACGCAGCATGGCCACGCCGTCATCGGCGACGCGTAGCGGCCGGGGCACCCGGCCCCGCACTGGCGGCGGCCTCATATACCTGACTAAAGTCAGGTATATGGACTCGGAACTCATCGCCGCGGTACGGCGCTTCAACCGGACGGTCACCCAGCGGGTCGGGGCGCTCGACGACGAGTACATGGCCCGCGGGCGCCCCCTCGCGCAGGCCCGCCTGTTGTGGGAGATCGGCCCCGGCGGCGCGGAGGTCGCCGCGCTGCGGGCCCGGCTCGGCCTGGACTCGGGACACCTCAGCCGGCTCCTGCGCATCCTGGAGAGCGACGGGCTGGTCACCGTCGGGCCGGCCGACCGGGCCGGCGGCGACCTGCGGGTGCGGACCGCGGCGCTCACCGACGTCGGCCGGGCCGAGTGGGCCGGGCTGGACAAGCGCTCCGACGACTTCGCCCGGTCGATCCTCGAACCGCTCACCGCGCAGCGTCGGGAACGGCTCGTCGCGGCGATGGCCGAGGTCGAGCGGCTGCTCATCGCGTCGATGGTGGTCATCGAGCCGTGCCCGCCGGGCGACCCCCGCGCCCGGGCCTGCGTGCGGGCCTACGCCCGAGACATCGCCCGACGCTTCGACGACGGGTACGACCCGGCCCTGAGCAACCCGGTGCGGGACGAGGAACTGGTCCCGCCCGCCGGCGTGTTCCTGCTCGCCACCCTCAACGCCGAGCCCGTCGGCTGCGGCGCGGTCAAGCTCCACCTCGGCGCGCCCGCCGAGATCAAGCGGGTCTGGGTGTCGGACACCGTGCGCGGGCTCGGGATCGGCCAGCGGGTGCTGGGTGAGCTGGAGCGGTACGCCGCCGAGCGGGGCTGGACCACGGTTCGGCTGGACACCAACCGCACCCTCACCGAGGCGATCGCGATGTACCGCTCGGCCGGCTACCGGGAGATCGAGCCCTACAACACCGAGCGCTACGCCCACCACTGGTTCGAGAAGCACCTGGCGCCGTGACGCGGCCGGCGGCGCGGGGCGGGCACTCCCGCGCGCCGCGCCGCCGTCACAGGTTGTGGCGGTCGTCGGCCGGCAGGCCGGGCGAGCGGGTCGGCTCCGGGGACTGGTCGGGCTGACCGAGCTGCGCGACATGGGTCGGGTCGAGGACCCGGGACAGGAACGAGCGGGTCCGTTCGTGCCGCGGCGCGCCGAGCACCTCCTGGGGCGGCCCCTGCTCGACCACCACACCCCCGTCCATGAACACCACCCGGTCGGCGACGTCCCGGGCGAACGCCATCTCGTGGGTCACCACCATCATCGTCATGCCGTCCTCGGCCAGCTTGCGCATGACGGTGAGGACGTCGCCGACCAGTTCCGGGTCGAGTGCGGAGGTCGGCTCGTCGAAGAGCATCAGCTTGGGGTCCATCGACAGCGATCGGGCGATCGCCACCCGCTGCTGCTGCCCGCCGGAGAGCTGGGCCGGGTACGCGCGGGCCTTGTCGGTCAGCCCCACCCGCTCCAGGTTGTCCCGCGCGATCCGCTCGGACTCGGCGCGGCCGCGCCGGAGCACCCGGCGCTGGGCGATGGTGAGGTTGTCCAGCACGGTCAGGTGCGGGAAGAGGTTGAACGACTGGAAGACCATGCCGATGCCGCGGCGGACGGCGTCGATCTCGACGTCCGGGTCGGTCATCTCGATCCCGTTCACCCAGATCTTGCCGGCGGTCGGCTCCTCCAGCAGGTTGACGCAGCGCAGCAGCGTCGACTTGCCGGACCCGGACGGCCCGATGACGCAGACCACCTCGCCGTGGCCGACCTCGAAGTCGATGCCCTTGAGCACCTCGATCGGCCCGAACGACTTGTGCAGGTCGCGGATCTCGACGGCGGAACGGGGTTCGGTAGTCGTCATGGAAGTCACCGAGCCTTGGCGTAGCGGAGTTCGAGGCGTCGTACCACCTGCGAGAGGGGCAGGGTGATGACCAGGTAGGTGAGGCCGGCCACCAGCAGCGGGGTGGCGTTCACCCGGTCGTTGAGGGTGTCCCGACCGAACTTGGTGACCTCGATGGTCTGCGCCGTCACGCCGAGCACGTAGGCGAGCGACGAGTCCTTGGTGAGCAGGATGAGTTCGTTGGTCAGCGGCGGAATCACGATCCGGAACGCCTGCGGGATGACGATCGTGCGCAGCGCGGTGAAGTGCGACATGCCGAGGGTGCGCGCCGCCTCCATCTGCCCCTTCGGCACGGCCTGGATGCCGGCCCGAATGGTCTCGGCCATGTACGCCGCGGCGGTCAACCCGAGACCGATCGTGATGGACCCGAACACCCCGCCCGGGATCTCCCGCTCGGGGAAGGCGATCGGGATGCCGTACCCGACGAGGAAGAGCACCAGCAGCGCGGGCAGGCCCCGGAACAGCTCGATGTACGCCGTCGCCACCCAGCGGTACGGAGCCACCCTGGACAGCCGCATCAGCGCGAGGATGGTGCCGAACACCAGGCCGAAGGCGAACGCCCCCAGGGTGTAGAGGATGGTGTTGCGCAGCGCGACGGTGATGATCGTCGGGAACATCGACTCGATGATGTCGACGCGGAAGAACGCGTCCCCCAGCCTGCCCCAGTCCGCGGCGAAGATCACCACGGCGATGACGGCGGCGAAGGCCAGGTACTGGAGCCAGAGGGACAGCCGCTCTCGCTGGCGGCGTCGCAGCTTCACGGTTCGATGCTCCTTGACTGTGCGGGGGCGGCCGACGCGGAGGGCGCGCGCCAGGCGCGCGCCCTCCGGCCAGGAGTTCGGATCACGCGTTCGGCAGCTTGCCGATCCACTTCTCGTAGATCTTGTCGTAGGTGCCGTCCTGCTTCGCCTTGGCCAGCGCCTCGTTGATCTTCTTGAGCAGTTCCGGGTTGCCGTCCTTCTTCACCGAGAACCCGTACTGCTCGCCGGTGTCGAACTCGGCCGTCACCTCGAACCCGCCGGGGTGCTCCTTGATGTACTCGGTCCAGACCGGCAGGTCGTTGACGGCGGCCTCCACCTGGCCGTTGGCCAGCGCCTGCTGCAGGGCGGCGAGGTCCTCGAACTCGACCAGTTGCAGGCCCTTCTCCTGCTCGAACTTCCGGGCGTAGTCACGACCCGTGGTCGCCGCCTGGACGCCGAGCTTCTTCCCCTTGAGGTCGTCGAGCGACTTGTACGGCTTGCCGGTCTTGACCAGCAGCGCCTGGGTCGCGTCGAAGTACGGATCGGAGAAGTTCATCACCTTCTGCCGTTCCTCGGTGATCGTCATGCCGGCGGCGGCCGCGTCGCACTTGCCGGTGTTCAGGTCCTGGCCGGACTTGATCCCCTCGAACGGCGTGTCGACGATCGTCTGCTCGACGCCGAGTTCCTTGGCGACCAGGTCCATCACGTCGACGTCGAACCCGACCACCTTGCCGCTGGCGTCCTTCGACTGGAAGGGCGCGTACGGCAGGTGGGTGCAGACGGTCAGCTTGCCCTTCTCGATGAGCTTGACCCCGCTCGCCTGGACCTCGCCCTCATCCTTCTTGGCGCATCCGGCGCTCACCGCGAGAGCGGCGATCGCCACGACGAGACCAGCCTTGCGGACGGCGCTATGGAAAGTCACGGCGGTGTCCTCCGATTCGGCCCCTCTGACAGGCAGCCAGCGTTGGTGCAAAGACGGTGTGACACGGCACGGTACCTGATGTGAGGAGTCGCACCTAGATCACATCCCGCCGTTGAGCCGATGCGACGACCGTCACGGTCGGTAAACCCGGCAATCGGCCAGCAATGGGACGGCAAGCGGCGGCACGACGGACCGCTGCTCCCGCACTACGGCATCTCGGCCCAGGCGATCCAAGGGTTACCGGGTTGACCGGTCCGGGCTACCGGCGTCGCACGCAACGGAGTCGGGGCAACGGTGGAAGAGCCGGCCGGTTGCCCTCAGTAGTCGCGGCGGCTCTCCGCTCACCACCACCACCAGCGCGGCACGAACCGCACGATCCGGTCGTCGCCGGGCGCGGGGGTGCCCCGACCGTCCCGGTTGCTGGTCATGATCCACAGGGAACCGTCCGGTGCGGCCGCGACCGTGCGCAGCCGGCCGTACGTGCCGACGAGCTGGGCGGAGGGCGTGCCGGCGCGGCCGGCCGCGTCGAGGGGCACGACCCACAGCCGCGCACCGCGCAGGGCCGCGACGTAGAGGGTCCCGCCCACGATCGCCGCGCCACTGGGCGACGCCTCGGCCGGCGTCCACGTCACGATCGGGTCGCGGAAGCGCGGGTCGTTGGCCACCCCCTCCACCACCGGCCAGCCGTAGTTGCCGCCCGGCACGATCCGGTTGACCTCGTCCCACCTGCTCGAGCCGAACTCGGTCGCGTAGAGCCGACCCCGCCAGTCCCAGGCCAGGCCCTGCACGTTGCGATGGCCGAGGCTGTACACCGGTGATCCGGGAACCGGATTGCCCCACGGCACGCCGCCGTCGGGGCGCAACCGCAGGATCTTCCCGTTCCGGCTGCGCGGCTCCTGAGCCAGGGCGCTCTGGCCGGCATCGCCGACGCCCGCGTAGAGCATCCCGTCGGGGCCGAAGGCGATCCGCCCGCCGTTGTGGACGCTGGCCCGGGCGAGCCCGGTCAGGATCGGCTGCTGGACGTTCGGCGTGGTGAGCCGGAAGCGGACGATCCGGTTGTCGACGCCGGAGGTGAAGTACGCGTACACGTAACCGTCGCTGCGGTAGCGCGGCGAGACGGCCAGCCCGAGCAGCCCGGCCTCGCCCGTCGCGGCGACGCCGGCGATCTGCGCGACCTGCACCGGGGCCACGCCCCGGCGCACCCGCAGGACCCGCCCGCTGTTCCGCTCGGCGACGAGCGCGCTGCCGTCCGGCAGGAAGGCCAGCCCCCACGGTGCTTCGAGACCGGTGGCGACCACCTCCGGTCGGGTGAAGTCGAACCCCCACCAGCCGAACGGACCGCTGCTGTCGGGCCGCTGCGCGGTCGCCGCGGCGGGTGACCCGGCGACGCCGGCGCAGACGGTGAGGGCGATCGTGGCGACAACACTGCGTCTTCTCATGCCGGCCCCCTGGCCTTCCCGACGTACGCCGGCCGACACCGGCGCCGCCCACCCGGCAACCGGGGCGGGCATGCACCAGCATCCATCGCCGGGCGTCTCGGAAGCGTCACCGCGCCGACACGCACCTGACGGTCGAGCGTGACGCCGGTCGCGCACCCCGGGTTACGGCGTGGGCCACATGGCCGGCACCCACGACAGGAATCGCCGGTGCTCCACGGTGGCTGTCACCGATGTGATTTGAGCGACGCGCTCATGGCGTACCAGATCTGACCCTGCCCCTGGAAAGTTGCGGCTTCAGCCGCACGTTCGGCCGGACCAACGACCGCTCAGCCGACGCGGCGCATCCGCCCGACCTCCTCGGCCCCGGCGTCGAGGAGCACCAGGGTCTCGCCGTCCAGCCCGGCGCGCCAGGTCGAGGAGAGCCAGGCCCCGACCGGCGCGCTGTCGCAGCCGATCAGGGTGCTGAACCCGGTGGTGGCGAGAAGGGCTCCCGCCGGCCCGGCAACCCAGCGCCCGGCCTGCCCGTTGCAACCGTCCGAGCCGCGCCACTCGCCGTCGGCGCGGAACTCGACGTACGCCGTCCTTGGCCCCCGCGCGGGCACCCACTTCCCGACGAGCCGGTCCCGGTCCGCTGGGGTCAGCCTCGCCGGCAGCGCGGCTGCCGGCGCGAACCTCCGCCGGACCTCGTCGGTGATCTCCGGCGGAGCCACTTCGGACGCGGCAAGGTTCGGGCCGGCGGTGGGCTTCGCACCCGGCAGCAGTCGGGCGACCGGTGCGCCCTGGTTGTCGAGGAGTACGGGTGTCCCGCCCACCAGCCGGTACGACGTGACCCGCCGCAGCCAGGGCGGGGTCGACTCGGCGGCCTTCTCGCAGCCGGCGACGCCCTCCGCGCCGGAGGCGCCGAAGGTCCCGGCGACGAAGAGACCGGCGGCGTCGGCTCGCCAGGAGCCGACCAGCATCCCGCAGCGGCCGAAGAGCTGGATCTGGTCAGGTGCGATGCGCAGGATGCCGCTCGGCTCCTCGGCAACCTCCGCCAATGTCCAATTGCCGACCAGGGCCACCGGATCCGCCGGTGCCGGGCTTCCGCCGCCGCCGAGCCGCGGGGTCTCCGGGGCGCTCGCCTCCGGCCCGCCCTGCCCGGCGCAGCCGGCCAGCAGGGCCGTGGCCACGACCATCGCCAAGAGGTAGTTGCGTCGAGCCATCTCGTCGCCGTCCTTCCGCCGTACCCGGCCGCCGCCGGTCCCTGTCATGAGACGGTGCCCGGCCGCCCGCGGTTGCGTCGGCGGTGGCGCGGCCTGCGGTGGCGAGCGGTGTTCATGCTGGAAGGGTGATTCGCTTTCTGCTGAACGTGCTGTGGCTTGTCTTCGGCGGAGGTCTCGTCCTCGCGGTCGGCTACGGCATCGCCGCGCTGATCTGCTTCGTCCTCGTCGTCACGATCCCATTCGGCGTCGCCTCCCTGCGCCTGGCGGGCTACTCGTTGTGGCCGTTCGGCCGGACGGTGGTGCCCAAGCCGGGCGCGGGCGTCGCCTCCGGCCTGGCCAACGTCCTCTGGGTGGTGCTGGCGGGCTGGTGGCTGGCCCTGTCCCACCTCGTCGCCGGCGTCGTGCTCTGCCTCACGATCATCGGCATCCCGTTCGGCGTGGCCAACCTCAAGCTCGTCCCGGTGGCGTTCTGGCCCCTCGGCCGGGACGTGGTCGACGCGCCGTAGGCGCCAGCTGTCCGCCACCGCCGGCCGGTCACGTCGAGCGTCGACAACCGGTCAGATGTCGGCCACCTCGGCCCGGTACCGCCGGATCCACTCCCGGTTGACGGCGTCGGCCTGGCGCTGGTGCCGGGCGACGACGGCGCCCGCACCGGCGGGCCGGTCCAGCCCGAGAAACGCCAGGATCCTATGTGTGGTGGCGACCATGTCCGCGTCGAGGTCCTCGTAGCGCACTACGTGCGGTTCGATCCCCCACGAGGCGAACCACGCCGCCCAGGCGGCGTTGTGTTCCCTGATCGTCTCGATGAAGTGCCGGATTCCGGCGGCGTCGTAGCGGGCCGCCCCGCCACCCGGGGCGGCGCCGCTGATCTCCCCGTTGCCGCCGACGAACCACCGGCCGGTCTGCTCGGCGCGGAGCCAGGAGACCGCCTGCGCCAGGACGTCGTCGCGGCGCAGGAAGACGAAGCGGGTGCGGCCGAACGCCCGGCTCAGCAGGGCGGTGTCCTTGCCGGCGAGGTCGGGATGGACCGATGCGAGCTTGGCGACCACCTCGTCCAGGGTGCCCCACATGAGCTTCGCGCCGAAGACGCCGTTGTCGGTCCGGCCCTCGGCCAGCGCGGCCCGCACGTACTCCGCATAGTCGACGCCGCCCGCGGCGTCGCGGGGAAGCCGCCACCGGTCAGCCCAGAGCGGCTCGTCCGGCGAGCGGAAGTAGGCCTGGGGACGACCGGCGACGCCGGTGGACTCCAGCAACCCGAGCAGCAGCGAACTGCCGGTGCGCGGGGTGGCGCAGACGAAGTACGAGTCGACGTGATCGGCCGGCATGGCCACACCCAAGCGCACCGGTCGCGGGCCCCGCAACCGAGTTCATCGGCGGGCCGGACCGGGCCGCACGGCTACCGGGACCTGCTCCGCCGGGACCGGGTCAGCGCCACCAGTGCCAGGACGAGCAGCCCCAGCCCGACGGCTCCGGCCGCCAGCATGGGTGCGACCTCGGTGCCGGCGTCCTCGGCGGCATCGCCGGCGGCCGGGTGGGTCGGCGCGGGGGTGGCCGGTGGCACGGACGACGGGGCCGCCGCCAGTGGGTACCCCCGGATCGCCGGTCTCGTTCCTGGTGGCTGGTCGGCCGTCTCGGACACGGTGAGCAGCGACCGCCCGTCCCGGCTGTAGGTGATCGACTCGCCCTGCGGCTCGTCGGGCAGCGCGGTGATCCGTGGTTGCCCGCTGGTCAGCGACGTGATCACGTCGCCGTCGCGGACGTCGAACTCGAACGCGTCGGCGTAGGTGCGCAGCACCACCCGGTCCCCGCCCGGCGCGGTGGCCGCGCCGGTGACCGAGGTCCGGCCGATCACCGAGAACGGGTTACTCGTCGTGGTGGTCGGCAGCCGGACCTGTCCCACCTGGGTCAGGGGTACCGTCGCGCCCGGCCGCAGGGCGGTGCTCGGGGCGTACAGGACAGCCGAGTACTTGGTGACGATCAGCGGCCGGCCGTCGCCGGTCAGGAGCATGGCCTCCGCGTCGTGCGGGCGGTCCGGATAGGCCATCCGGTACAGCACCGGGCGGTCGGCTCCCGGCGCGAGCTTCCACACCCCGATCGTCTTCCGGGAGCGGTCGTTGTCGCCGATGTCCGCCACCCAGATCGTGCCGTCCGGGCCGATGGCGAGATCCTCGGTGTCCCGTGGCCGGGACGGGTAGCGCACGGTCCGTACCACCGAGCAGTCCGGGTCGAGGAAGAAGACCTGACGGCGGGCCGCGTCGTCGGCACCGTCGTTCACCACGACGAACCCGTCCTGCGTGGCGACCATCCCGGAGATCTCGGTCAGCCGGTCGTCGCGGATCTCGCACACCCCACCGATCGGGGTGGGCGAGGGGGCGGCCGCCGCACCGCCCGGGATCACCGTGCCGGCGAGGACCACGGCCGCGGTCACCGCGCCCCGTCGCCTCCGAGTCGTTCCGTCACCTCGTCGCATCACCGGCATCCTTCCATCGCCGGTCGGCTCCGCCGCGGCGGACAGGCCGGTGCGTGGTGCGAGCCTGGCGAGACGGCGGGACCTGATCGATGGGAGCGTTCCCACAAAGGGGGAAAGCATCGACACAGCTGAATTACGCCCGGCATCCTGGGCCCGATCCCGTCCCCAACGGAGGTACCGGAATGCGTACTGAGCAAATCCTCGGACCGGCGGTGGCCCTCTTCCGCGCGGTCATCGGGCTGCTGTTCCTCTGCCACGGCCTGGCCTCGGTGTTCGGTGTCTTCGGCGGCAACCGGGGCAGCGGCGAGGCCCTGCCGGCCGGCGAGTGGCCGGGCTGGTGGGCCGCGCTGATCCAGGCGGTCTGCGGCGGCCTGGTGCTGCTCGGCCTGCTCACCCGGCCGGCCGCGATCCTGGCGTCCGGCTCGATGGCCTACGCGTACTTCGTGGTGCACCAGCCGGACGCCCTGCTGCCGCTGCGCAACGGTGGTGAGCTGGCCGTGCTGTTCTGCTGGTCGTTCCTGCTGATCGCGGTGCTCGGCCCGGGCGCGTGGGCGGTCGACACGCTGCTACCGGCCCGCCGAACCGCCCGGCCCCCGGTCCCCGCGCGGTGACCGCTCCGGTTCAGGCTGCCGTGTCCAGGCTCAGCGACTTGAGCACGACCAACGCCACGAGGAGTGCCGCGAGCGCCACCACCACGGCGGTCTGCACGAGACCACGGCGCCGCCGCGGGGCGTACGCCATCCCCAGGCCCGCGGCGCCGCCGGCCAGCAGGCCGCCGAGGTGGCCCTGCCACGCCGTGAAGCCCGCGGAGAGCACCAGCCACACGGTCAGCCAGAGGAGCATCCGGTTCCGGTCCAGTGGCTGATAGCCCAGGCGACGGCTGACCACGTAGTAGCAGGCCGCCAGGCCGTAGACCGCCCCCGACGCGCCGATCGCGGCCGAGCGCGGTTCGACCAGGAAGAACAGCACCGCGCCACCGAGCGCCGCGAGCAGGTAGACGGCGAGGAAGCGCACCACTCCCAGCCGCTCCTCGAGGATCCGCCCGAGCAGCCAGAGCCAGTACATGTTGAACAGAATGTGGGCGATCCCGAAGTAGCCCTGGGACGGTTCGGCGTGCAGGAAGGCCGAGGTGATCAGGCGGTACCACTCGCCGTGCGCGATGCCGACGAGCTGGTAGCCGGGGTAGCTGGCGCCGTCGTCGAGGTAGTAGCGGCCACTGTCGTCCACCAGGCCCGTGCCCAGGCTGTCGAACTGGCCGACGATCGACGGCCGCGCCAGCTGCACCAGGTACACCACGACGTTCAGCCCGATCAGCACGTACGTCGCCACGGGCTGGCTGACCGCTCGGCCGCCGAACACCGTGCGGGGCTGCCGCACCGTGCGGTTCTCGGCCCGGACGCACTCCGGGCAACGGAAGCCGACGGGCGCCTCCCGCATGCAGTCCGGGCAGATCGAGCGGTCACACCGGGTGCATCGCACGTACGTCTCCCGGCGCGGGTGTCGGAAGCAGGTGGCTCCCGCCTCGGGCGGCGGCTGCTCGGTGTTCAACGTGTCCATCTGAAGTCCTGGTTCTGGCGCGACAAGGCCTGGGGGTACGCGTCCGCCGTCGCCGGCGTCAGCCGCGTCATGCTAGATCCTTGGCCGCCAGATTCTCGACGTTTGTGTCAAGTTTTTGAGCGGGCGTAACGTTGGGTTGCCCGCTCCACATTTTGCAGACATGGGTTCTGACCAGCCACTTTGGTGTGGCACAGCCGGTCGCCACGGCGGCCGGACATCGGCGCAGCGGGTGGCGGCGGCCGGCCAAGATCGGGCCGCAGGTCCCTGCGTGAGCTTGGCCCGAGGTAGGGCCACAGGCTGTTTGTCCGGCTCAACCGGCCTGCTCGGCGGTCCGAGGCGGAGCCTCTCTGGTGCGGTGTCCACTAACGTTCACCGGGTGTTTGGTGGTGTTGTGGATCCTCACCGTTCAGGGTGAGCGACTCCCCACCGGATGGTGGTGGGGCGGGCCTCCGCCGGCCAACTGATCCTCGCGCCGCCCACGGGCGCCTCGCCAGAGGCATGTTCTTCTCCTATGGATGTCAAGGGGTGAGGGCGGCAAAGTCGGCGAGTAGGGCGGCGTGGACCTCGCGGACGATGTAGCGCTTGAGGCAGCGCATGATCTCTCTCTTGCCCAGTCCTTGCTTGGTGCGGCGTTCGACGTAGGCCTTGGTGCGTGGGTCGTAACGCATTCGACACAGGGCGATGGTGTATAGGGCTTTGTTCGCGGCTCGGTCGCCGCCGCGGTTGAGGCGGTGCCGGTCGGTGCGTCCGGAGCTGGCTGGGATGGGGGCGGCGCCGCACAGGTGGGCCAGGGCGGCCTCGGAACGTAGCCGGTCGGGGTTGTCGCCGGCGGTGGTGAGTAGTTGTCCGGCGACCTCGGCACCGACGCCTTGCAGCGCGCACAAGCGTGGCGCGGTCTTGGCCACGGTGGGGCGTAGCCGCCGGTCGGCCTGGGTGATCTCGGCGGTCAACGTCTGGATGCGGATATCTATCGCGCGCAACGCCGCCTGGGTGGCCTGGGTAGGGTCGATCATCGCGGCCTCGTTGACTGGCAGGTCCGCGCAGGCGGCGACCAGTGCGGCGGCGGGCAGTGCGGCCAGTTCGACGCGCAGCGTTTCGGGGGCGGAGGCGATCAGGCCGTGCATCTGGTTGAGCGCGGCGGTGCGGGCCTTGACCGCACCCCGACGGGCGACCCGCAACGCGCGGATGGCCTCGACCGGCCCGGTTCGGGTCTTCGGCGTCCCGGACGCTTGTCCCGACAGGGCGGCGCGGGCGGCGACGATCGCATCGATCGGGTCGGACTTACCCTTGGCCCGGCGCGTCTTGCGGTCCGGCCGGTCGACCTCGACCAACTCGATACCCTCACCCGTCAGATAGCGGGCCAGTCCGGCACCGTATGTGCCGGTACCTTCCACCCCCACCCTGACCACGCGGCCGAAGGAACGTAGCCAGGCCAGCAGAGCCTGGTACCCGGCCATGGTGGCCGGGAACTCTTGATCACCTAGTACCCGGCCGGTCCGGTCGACCGCGGCCGCGTGGTGAGTCTTGCCGTGGGTGTCAACCCCACCCGTGATCTGACGCTTCTTAGCTGCCATGCTGAAGGTGTCGTCCTCTTCGCTCGCACCGAACAGAGGGTCGGCACGCACCCGCCGGCGCGGTGGACACGACAGTGATGGGCCTCTCGCACAGGCTCCTATCAGGTCACAGATGCACCAGCCGGTGACGTGCGGGAGCGGGGGCACCCGGACAGTCGACGAATCCCCACGAAGGACAGCAACCGTCGATCACGTCGAGAGTCAGACAGCCGGGTGACCCCGTCCCCATCATCCTCACTGTCACGTCGGGACTGGCCAGCGCCGGGAAGGTGCCGGCCGGCTCGACGGTGCGTGACCACCTCCGGCAGCACGACGGCTGTCGGGGTGGTGGGTCCGCCGCCCGGAACACGGGTGGCGATGCTGGCGGCCGGCACCGCCGGATCCACTGAAGGTGGAACCGGGGGTCACCGGAGCGTCTTCGACCGGGCCGGTGACAGCGGGCCGCGGGCCACGAGTTCGACGGTGAGCACGACCGCGACGGCTTCCACCGCCAGGAGTCCGACCAGCACGAAGACCTGCGTGATCCCCGCGGTCAGGGGATCCGCGCCGCCCAGCAGCACGCCGACGAAAGCGCCCGGCAGCGTCACCAGACCCACCGTGCGGGTCTGATCCAACGCCGGGACCAGCGCCTGGCCGGCCACCGGACGGCCGACGAGCAGGATCGCGTCCCGGGGCAGCAGCCCCAACGCCAAACCGGCCTCCACCTCGCCCCGCCGGGCGGTCAACTCGTCCACGACCCGCCGACCGGCGAGCGACGTCGCGGTCATCGCCCCGCCGATCAGGATGCCCGCCACGGGGATGATCGCGATGCCGCGCAGCGGCACCAGTCCCGCCAGCAGCAGCCCCGCCACGACGGAGAGGCTCCCCACCGCGATCGGCACGCCGGCCCACCAGCCCCGCCGGCCACCGGTGATCCGTCGACCGGCGGTACCCGCCGCGACCACGCACATCAGGACGACGAAGGCGGCGGTCGCCCAGAGCGACACCACGATGGCGGTGATCAGCAGCGAGACGGCCGCCAACTGGACCGCGGCGCGGACGGCGGCGACCAGGATCTGCCGGCCGTGCCCGAGCTGCCCGACGGTCGCCACCACGGCCGCCAGGACGGCCAGCACCACCAGCGCGACCCCCAGCTCGGGGCCGACCACCAGGATCGTCGAGGACATCCGGTTAGTCTCCCGCCCCGACGCCCGGCGGACTCGTCGGAAGCCGGGTGTTGATGTGCTTCAGCTCGCTTACCGTCGCCAGGCACCTCCCGGTGGGCAGGCAACGGCACCCTGCTGCTCGTGTCGTACCCGCCGGTAGGCTCAGCTGTGTGGAAGATCAGTTCCGGGTGCGCGTCACGGTCCGCGGCTACGAGCTCGACACCCAGGGCCACCTGAACCAGGCCGTCTACCTGCAGTACGCCGAGCACGCCCGGTGGGAGTGCCTGCGCGCCGCCGGCATCTCGCAGGACCGGCTCATCGCCACCGGCGTGGGACCGGTCGCCCTCGAGGTCACCCTGAGGTACCTGCGGGAGCTGCGCGGTGGCGACGAGGTGGACGTGTCCTGCGGGTTCCACTGGGGCGAGGGCAAGACCTTCCGGATCGAGCAGGACTTCGTCCGCGCGGACGGCACCCGGGTCGCGACGCTGACCGGAGTGGGCGGGCTGCTGGACCTGTCGGCCCGGCGGCTGGTGCCCAGCCCGCAGGAGCGGTTCCGGGAGCTGGCCGGCGACCCCCGGCCGCTCAACCTCTGATCCCGGCGAGGGCGACTACAGAGCGCCGCCCCAGTTGTCGGTGACGATCTGGCCGGTGGTGTCGTCGAAGAAGCGGTGTTCCAGGGTGCCGTTGGTGGTCCGGTAGAAGGCGTGATGCTGGCCGGGCGTCGACAGGCCGGCCGGGTCGTCGGTCACCACCCCGCGGGCTCCCCAGTTGTCGACGCCCGGGTTGGCGCCCGGCCACCAGTACCAGTGGACCAGGTCGCCGGCGGCGGTCCGACCGAAGATGTGCTGCTGGTCGCGGTGCACGAACGCGTGCGGGTTCCCCACGAAGCTCCCACCCGGCCACACCCCGCCGTTGAGGGTGCCGGACGGGTCGTCGAAGAACCGGTGCTGCAGGTTGCCGTCGGCGTTGCGGAAGAACACATGGTGCTGGTTGCCGGTGTAGGAGAAACCCGTCGGATCCGACGCCACCCCCGAGGTCACACCCCAGTTGTCGACACCGGGATCGATGCCCGGCCACCAGTACCAATGAATCAGTCCGCCCGACGCGGTACGGCCGAAGATGTGCTGCTGGTCCCGGTGCACGAACGCGTAGGGGTTGCCGACGAAGGCACCGCCGGGCCAGACACCGCCGGCGATCTGACCGGTGTTCAGGTCGTAGAAGCGGTGCTCCAGGTGTCCGTCCGGGTTCCGGTAGAACACGTGCTGCTGACTGCCGTACGCGAACCCCGTCGGATTCGACAGCACCCGCCCGACGGTGTTCCAGTGGTCCAGCCCCGGCGAGCCCATCCCCGGCGCGAACCACCAGTGCCGCAACGTGTTGTCGCTCCCCCGCGCGAACACGTGCTGCTGGTTCGCATGGGAGTAGCCGACCGCCTTGCCCGTCAGCGGACCACCGCCCCAGTCCGCCCGTACCAGCCCGGTGTTCGGCGACCATGACAGGTTCGCCAGCGTGCCGGCGGATCCCACAGCGACGTAGTGCTGACCTGCCCCGAACCCGAACGCCCGGCCGGCGACGGGTTCGGTGGAGCGGCCGCAGTTGTCGCTGGTGAGGTAGCGCTGGTGGTACGAGCCCGGATACGGCGCGAGGGAGACGCCGTTGATGACGATCGCCTGCCCCACCCCGTTGTAGAGCTGCTCGTAGTGGATGTGCGGACCGGAGGAGTTGCCGGTGTTGCCGGTCAGCCCGATCTGCTGCCCCTGGGTGACGGTCGCGCCGTTGGCCACCGAGTACGCGGAGAGGTGGAAGTAGTAGGTCTTCCACCCGCCGCCGTGCTCGACGGCGATGTAGTTGCCGGCGCCGCTGGGCTGCGAGTACCGGTAGGCGGTGCCGGCCGCCGAGGCGAGCACGGGGGTGCCGTTGGTGACGCCGCCGTCGGCGCGGACGAAGTCCAGCGCCTGGCGGACCTCGCTGCCGTGGTGGCTGTAGGTCCACCGTTGACCGCACGGGAACGGGGCCTTGAAGACGGGCACGGCGTGTGCGGGCGACGCGCCGACGAGGACGCTGACGGCCGCCAGGCACACCGCGAGAATCGCGGCGGGGCCCGTCCGAGGGACAGCTCTGGTCATGACGCGACGCTCCCGCCCAGTTGCCGGTGATGGGCCGGCCGGTGTTGAGCTCCGACTGCCGCGAGTCTGAGGAGACACCACGACGCCTGTCAATGGAATCTCGAAAACTTCTGGCAGAGCGAGAAGGGACCTCTGAAGACATCCTTCGTCCACCCGCCGCCCGCTTGACTACCGCCATGACCATCGATCGCCGCACCCTGCTCGGAAGGGTCGCCGTGGTCGGCGCGGCCGCGGCCGTCGGGCCGATCCTGGCCCCCGCCGCCGCCCGGGCCGCCACCTGGAAGAAGCGCCTCACCGGGGCCGACCTGGACACCAACCACCGGTGGCAGGTCGCCGGCACCGACCTCGGCATCCCGTACGTGCTGGAGAACGGCTCCATCGGATACCTCTTCGGCGACACCTTCAACACCCCGTGGCCGGAGGGTCCACCGCTGCCCAACGACTGGCGCTCACCGGTGATGCTGCGCTCCAACGTCCACCCCGGCGCCGCCGGTGGGGTCGTCTTCGACAGCGCCGCCCGGGTGGCCGGCAACGGCCGGGCCCCGGAGCTGATGCACAACGGCCACAACGGAATCGGCATCGACGGCCTCTGGGAGGTGACCGTCATCCCCAACGACGGCATCAGCTTCCCCGAGACCGGCCGCCAGCTCGTCTCGTACATGAGCATCGAGAACTGGGCCTCCGCCGGCCCCGCCGGGCCGCACTGGAGGTCGCGCTACGCCGGACTGGCCTACAGCGACAACGGCAACGACTTCATCCGTACGCCCCTGAAGTGGTGGAACAACGGCGCCAACACGGACCCGTTCCAGATGTGGACGATGCAACGCGACGGCGACTGGGTGTACGTCTTCTCGGTGCGCTCCGGACGCCAGGACGGACCGATGATGCTGCGCCGGGTCCGCTGGGACCGGCTGTTCTACCCCGAGTCCTACGAGGGCTGGGGCTGGAACGGCAGCACCTGGGGCTGGGGCCGCCCGTGCACGCCGATCCTGACCGGCCGCTTCGGCGAGCCGTCGGTGCGGCGGTTGGCCGACGGCACCTGGGTGATGGCCTACCTCAACTGCGTCACCGGTTGCATCGTCACCCGCACCGCGGGCGGGCCGGACCAGGTCTGGACGGCCGAGAAGGTGCAGGTGACCCCCTGGCAGGAGCCCGGGCTCTACGGCGGCTTCATCCACCCCTGGTCCAGCCGGCGGGCCAACGACCTGCATCTCATGGTGTCGAAGTGGACCAGGACACCCGACGGCCGGAGCACCGCGTACCACGTCAGCCAGTTCGTCGGGTCCGCGTGACCACCCGCCCGCACCCGTCGGGATGTAGCAAACCTTCTTGACGATTAATCGAAGTGTAGCTAAGTTTC
Source organism: Micromonospora sp. LZ34 (assembly GCF_052981855.1). Lineage (NCBI taxonomy): Bacteria > Bacillati > Actinomycetota > Actinomycetes > Micromonosporales > Micromonosporaceae > Micromonospora > Micromonospora sp. LZ34. The sequence goes on along the minus strand of NZ_JBRIQN010000007.1, from coordinate 4,358 downwards.
AGCCATCCGGACTGAGAGGCCGTCGTCTATGAAGACTCGACTCGGCACCGCGACCGTCCTGGTGGCCACCCTCGCCACCACCCTCGCACCGCTCCCCGTCCAGGCCACCGCCGCCTCCACCGCCGGGCTTCCGCCGGCCGCCGAGCACGGCTGGGTCACCTCGACGTTGCGCCACATGAGCCTGGAGCAGAAGGTCGGCCAACTCTTCGCCACGTACGTCTACGGCGGCGACGCCACCGCGCCGACGGCCGCGGACCGGGCCGCCAACCGGGCCGCGTTCGGCGTCGAGACGCCGGCCGAGGTCGTCGAGGAGTTCCACCTCGGCGCCGTCTGCTACTTCTCCTGGTCACACAACCTGGACAGTCCCCGCCAGATCGCCACCCTCTCCAACGGCCTGCAGCGAGCCGCTCTCGGCGACGGCGGCAAGGACCGGGTGCCCCTGCTCATCTCCACCGACCAGGAGCAGGGCGTGGTGCTGCGGATGCCCGCGCCCGCCGCCCAGTTCCCCGGCGCGATGGCCCTGGGCGCCGGCCGGTCACCCCGGGCGGCACGGACCGCGGCGGAGATCACCGGGCGCGAGCTGCGCGCAGTCGGCATCCACCAGCCGTACGCGCCGATCGCCGACGTCAACGTGGACCCGGCCAACCCGGTGATCGGTGTCCGGTCCTTCGGCGCCGATCCCACCCTGGTGGCCGAGTTGACCGCCGCGCAGGTCACCGGGTTCCAGGAGGACGCCGGGGCGACCGCGGTGGCGAAGCACTTCCCCGGCCACGGCGACACGGCCACCGACAGCCACACCGGCCTGCCGGTGATCGACCACAGCCGCGAGGAGTGGGACCGGATCGACGCCCCGCCGTTCCGGCGGGCGATCAGCGCGGGCGTCGAATCGATCATGACCGCGCACATCGTGGTGCCCGCGCTCGACCCGTCCGGCGACCCGGCGACGTTGTCGCCGACGATCCTCTCCGGCGTGCTGCGGGGCGAGCTCGGCTTCCGCGGCGTCATCGTCACCGACGCGCTGAACATGGCCGGCGTGCGGCAGAAGTACGGCGACGAGCGGGTGCCGGTGCTGGCGCTCAAGGCCGGCGCCGACCAGCTCCTGATGCCACCGAACCTGCGGCTGGCTCGGGACGCGGTGCTGCGGGCGGTGGCCACCGGCGAGCTGACCGAGCGGCGGATCGACCAGTCGGTCCGGCGCATCCTCGCCATGAAGTACCGGCAGGGCCTGGCCCGGTCCCCGCTGGTCGACGTCGAGGCGGCGGTACGCACCGTCGGGGCGGCCGAGCACGTCGCCGCCGTCGCCCGGGTCACCGATCCGACGCTCACCGCGGTGCGCAACGACGCCGGGCTGCTGCCACTCGCCCGCGCGGACCGGTCGGTGCTGGTCACCGGCTGGAACAGCGCCGCCTTCGCGCCGGTCGCGACGGTAGCCGACGGGTTCGCCGCCCGCGGCGCCCGGGCCACCGCCCGACCCGCGACCCTGCCGTCCGACCAGGTGATCGCCGCGACCGCCGCCGAGGCGGCCAACCACGACCTCACCGTCGTGCTGGTGAACAAGGCGTGGGACATCGAGATCACCGACCCGCGCGGCAGCCAGCGGCGGCTCGTCGCGGCACTGCTGGCCACCGGCAGACCCGTGGTCGTGGTGGCGGTCCGGGACCCGTACGACATCGCGCACCTGCCGGGCGTCTCCACCTACCTGGCGACCTACTCGTACACCCGGGCGGCGATGGACGCTCTCGTCCGCGCGCTGCACGGCGAGCTGTCCCCCGGCGGGCGGCTGCCCGTCACGATCCCGGCGGCCGGCGGGGCGGTGCTCTACCCCTACGGCCACGGGCTGACCTGGTAGGAGGGACCATGGCCGAAAGCACCGTCCGCGCCGCCTCGGCGGCCACGCGGCCCCGGCGAACCGTGGCGCTCGGACTGGCCGCGGCCGTGCTGGGCGCGACGCTCCCGGCCACCGGGGCAGCCGCCGCCGAGCGACCCCCGGCCGGGTCCGCGCCGCCGGCCGTCACTCCCGCCGACATCCAGTTCCGCCACGACACGCTGCGGCCGGGCAGCGCTCCCGAGGTGGGGCTGCTCCCCGAGCACGTGGACCGCATGCCCGCCGACCTGGCGGCATACCTCGAGCCGACGCCGGACCACCCCGGCCATCCCACGTTCGCGGGTGCCGTCGTCCTGGCGGCCAAGGACGGCGTGGTCGTACAGCACGCGGCGGTGGGGACGGCGGTGCGCTATTCCGCCGTCGGGCCGCCGCCCGGACTGGTCGGGGTGGAGCTTCCCGCCGACCAGCAGCTCCCGATGCGGCCCGACACCATCTTCGACCTGGCCTCGGTGTCGAAGCTGTTCACCACCATCGTGGTGATGCAGCAGGTCGAGCGGGGACAGGTGGAGCTGGACGCGCCGGTCGCCCGGTACGTCCCGGAGTTCGCCGCCGGCGGCAAGGCGACGGTCACCGTACGGATGCTGCTCACCCACACCTCCGGGCTGCCCGCTTTCACGCCACTGTGGAGCCGCTACCCGACGCCGGCCGAGCGGTTCGCCGCGGCGCTGGCCACGCCGCTCGCGGCCGGGGCCACCCCCGGTACCCGGTACGTCTACTCCGACCTCGGGCTGATCGCGCTCGGCGTGCTGGTGGAGCGGACGACCGGCCGGTCGTTGGCCGACCTGGTCCACGACGGAGTGACCGCGCCCCTGGGCATGACCGACACCGGTTACAACCCGGGGCCGGAGCGCCGGTCGCGGATCGCCGCGACCGAGTACCAGCCGTACGCCGGGCGCGGCATGGTGTGGGGCGAGGTGCACGACGAGAACGCCTGGTCGCTCGGCGGGGTGGCCGGGCACGCGGGCGTCTTCTCCACCGCGGCGGACCTGGCCGTGCTCTGCCAGTCGCTGCTCAACGGCGGCGAATACCGCGGGCAGCGGATCCTGCGGCCCGACACGGTGCGCGCGATGCTGGTCAACTACAACGCCCCGCTGGAACAGGCCTATCCGGAGAGCGACCGCGGGCTCGGCTTCGAGCTCAACAAGCACTGGTACATGATGGGGCTCTCCTCCCCCGTGGCGTTCGGGCACACCGGCTTCACCGGCACCTCCCTGGTTATCGACCCGCTCGCCCACTCGTTCGTCATCCTGCTCAGCAACCGGGTGCACCCCGACCGCGGCTGGGGCAGCAACAACGTCGCCCGGCGCGCCGTCGCGCGGGATCTCGCCGAGGCGATGCCGGTGCGGCCCCGGTCGCGCGAGGCCTGGCGGGCCGACCCGCGCGACCTCGCGACGGTCACCCTCACCGCCCCGCTGCGCCGGCGGCGCGCGGTGGCACGGCGAGTTTCCTGCTCTGGTACGACACCGAGCCGCGCTACGACAGCGCCCGGTTCGAGGTCTCCACCGACGGCGGCGCGACCTGGACAACGGCGCGGATGCTGCTCCGCCACGGCAACCAGCGCTGGACCAGCGACGGTGCGGTCACCGGCTACGGCGGCCGGGTCTGGTGGCAGGTGTCGGTGGACCTGCCCGAGCAGGCGACCCACCTGCGCTGGAGCAGCAGCACCGACGTCTCCAGCCAGGGCCGCGGGGTCTACGTCGACCGGATCGTCGCGGCGGACCGGGACGGCCTGCTCTTCCTCGGCGAGGACCGGGACGCCGGGCGGATCGTCGCCGACGGGTGGTCGCCCGCCCGCAGCTGACCGGCGGGGACGGCCGGCCGCCGCCAGCCGTCCCCGGGTGGCGCCGCGCACGCCGCCGGCACCGGTCGGCGGCGTGCCGGACCGCCGACTGCCGGGTCGGCGGCCGCCGCTCCTGTCCTCAGGCCTGCGGCAGGTGGGCCTTGGCGTCCCCGTAGGTGGCGCCGCCGGCGGACGGGGCCGGGGCGTAGACCAGGTTGAGCACCCCGGTGGGTGAAGGTCTGCGCCGAGAGCAGGGTGAGCGGGATCGGCGCCTCGCCCTCGTCGAACAGCCGCATCCCCCTCCGGACGGCGATCGGGTGCACCAGCAGGTGCAGCTCGTCCAGCAGCCCGGGCGGCCAGCAACTGACGAACGACCGAGACCGAGCCGCTCATCCCGATCGTGCCGTCACCGGGCTCGTTCTTCAGGGCGGTGACCGCCTCGACGAGATCGCCCTGGAGCTGCTCGGAGTCGCGCCAGGTGAACTCCAGCCGCTGGTGCGAGACGACGATCTTGCGAACGTCGCCGGGCTTCCTGGCGAAGAAGGCGTCCACGCCGCCGGCCGCCCCGGCCCGCGAGTCACCCGGTCGCGGCCGGACCGGCCGCCGCCCAGCCTAGTACGGCAGCCGCCATTGGCGGTCTGACCTCGCGGGATGCGGTGGGGGCGTGCGAAGTGGACGCAGCCGCCTGTCGAT